>JANNLP010000440.1:0-1935 GCA_031396905.1 Gemmataceae bacterium | reverse complement strand
CGCATCCGGTGTCCCTCGGCGTGGCGGCCGGTCTGATCGTGGGCAAGCCGCTCGGCATTGTCGCGTTCAGTTGGCTGGCAGTACGGCTCGGATTCGCCCGCCTACCCAACGGCACGGCGTGGACCCACATCATCGCGGCCGGCTTCCTCGGCGGCATCGGTTTCACGATGGCCATCTTCGTCGCCAACCTGGCGTTCCCCGAAGTCGTTAATCCCGATCTGCTGGCTGCCTCCAAGGTGGGTGTGATCGCCGGGACATTGCTGAGCGCCGTTATCGGTGCCGGCCTGCTGGCATGGTCGATCAAGTCGAAGTAACGTCGTTGCTGCCTCAACAAAAGTCGCGTACATTAGCTTGGCAATCGTTCAACTCGCAAAAGGGTAGAATCCATGTCGCATCGACTGCATCGTCGCCGTTTTCTGAAACTCGGCGCCGCCGGCGGGCTTGGCTACTGGCTCACCGCACCGGCGTCCTCGGCCATTCGCGCGGGTCAGTCACCAAACGGCACGCTTCATTTCGCGGGCATCGGAGTCGGCGGCAAAGGCTCATCCGACATCGATCACGCCGGTGAACTCGGCGACGTTGTCGCCATCTGCGATATCGACGAGTTAAAGCTTGGCACGAAAGCGGAGAAGTTCACCTCGGCCAAGAAGTACTTCGACTTCCGCAAGCTATTCGATGAGATGGCCAAGCAAATCGATGCCGTCGTCGTCAGCACGCCGGACCATACGCACGCGCCGGCCAGCATGATGGCCATGAAGCTCGGCAAACACGTTTACTGCCAGAAGCCACTGACGCACACCGTGTACGAAGCCCGGCTCATGCGCGAGACGGCCAAGAAAATGAACCTGGCCACGCAGATGGGAAATCAAGGCACGGCACTACAAGGACTTCGCCGCGCCGTGGAAATTGTCCAATCCGGTTTGATCGGTCAGGTCACGGAAGCCCATGTGTGGACCGACCGCCCGGTGTGGCCACAGGCTCCGAAAGTCACGTCGCGCCCTGCCGAGTCGCCAGTGCCCGCACATGTACGTTGGGACGAGTTCATCGGCCCCGCACCGACGCGGCCCTATGCCGAGTACGACGACGGCAAAGACAAGGAAGGCAAGCCAAAACGCAAAGGCGCGTATCACGACTTCAACTGGCGCGGCTGGTGGGACTTCGGCACCGGTGCCTTGGGCGACATGGCCTGCCACACCGCCAACATGGCGTTCATGGCCTTGAAACTCGGCAGCCCCACCAGCGTCCGCGCTGAAGTCGTCGAAGGACTCAACCCCGAGACATTTCCGGCAGGTGCGCGGGTCGTCTTCAAGTTCCCCGCACGCGGCGAAATGGCGCCGGTGGCTTTCACCTGGTATGAAGGGAAACAGGATGGCAAGAAGTTGCTTCCGCGGGAAGAACTTGCAACACGAGCCATCGCACTCGACCAGAAGCGCAAAAAGCTCGTCGACAGCGGCTGCATCCTGGTCGGCACCAAAGGAATGATTTATTCCCCAAGCGACTACGGCGCGGAAGTGCTCTTCGATCCCGCCGAGCAATTCAAGGACATCAACACCAAGTTGCCGGAACGCCTGCCACAAGGTTCTTCCAATGGCTCAGTCGATTCATTCATGAAGAAGGAGTGGGTCGAAGCGATCAAAGGCGGCCCGCCGGCTATGTCCAACTTCGATTACGCCGGCATGTTGACGGAAACGATTCTGCTGGGCAACATCGCCATGCGCTTCCAGGGCCGAGAGTTGGCATGGAATCCCACGACGATGAAGTTCCCGCGCCACCCCGACGCCGACAAGTTCGTCAGCAAGGAGTATCGACCCGGTTGGGGCGTGTAGCCCTTCCCGTGGGCCCAGTCGATCTCGGGCTTGCGTTCGGGGGTGGGCGGCGCGTAGAAATCGTAGTTCAACACCAGCGGCTTGCCGGTCTGGGCGTCGCGGCCGCTGG
>JANNLP010000431.1:0-4623 GCA_031396905.1 Gemmataceae bacterium | reverse complement strand
TGGGGTCCATGTGCTTGGCGGCGGCCAACACGTCGGCGTCGTCGGCTTTCGCCAGTTCCAGAAAGGCCTCGGCCGACACGTCGACGTCTGTGCTATCCAGGTGCTTGCCGGCGAATGCCAGCACTTTGGCGGTGTCCTTGGGATCAATCGCCGTCGCACCGCGAACGTACTCTACGAGTGCGGCCGAGGTCACCGGCGTGCCACGATATGGGTCAAGCTTGCCTTCGTGCTCGGCGCAGAACACCAGATATTTGGGCGGTGTTTTGCCGTCCACTGGCACATAGCGTGGAATCTTGAATTGCTTTTGCGCCTTGCGGGCGGCCGAGTCGCTCTTGATCACCTGATCGACGGTGAAATCGGTGGCGCTGGCGTTTGCGGCTCCGGCTGCGGTGCCAATACATATTTGTGGATTCGACATCGTGCCGTAGTAGACGTGTCGGGCTTGCAGTGCTTCCTGACGCAACGATGCGCGGTTAGCGAAGCTGCCGCCGCAAAGTGTGCATGCAATGGCCGACTCGGCTATGAGTGCGGTGGCAATAAGTGCGAACCATCCGTGTCGCATGTTATTACTTCCCGGCCGCAGACTTGGGCGGCTCTGATACTGGAACACTTTCCAGCTTGAGCAACTCTTCGGTTTCTTTGACGTACTCGGGATTCTCAGCCCGTTTTTTGGCCACGAAGTCCTTGCCGGACGCATGCGGACATTGCAGCAAATAACGCAATGTCGCCTTGCGAGTGAAGGCGCTTTGGAACTTGGAATCGTTGGCCACGGCCAGGACCTGATCCACGGCCTTCCAATAACTCCAACGACGCAGTTCCTCAATGGCCAAATCCGAGATATCGGGCTGGGCGATCATCACGGCAAGCTTGGCAGTCAACTCTTCCGGAGCTACGATTTCCGGCCGGTATTCTTTGAGAAAGCGAATCGCCTTGAGTGCGGCATACCGGGTGGTAAATTCCTTGTTCGGGTTTCCGACCAAATCGCCAATGTACCGCCAACCCTCCTTCGGGCTGAGCAATACCATCCCGGCCAGCACGCCATCGACGCCGCCGGAGAAGCGCCGGGCCGGATCTTCGAGGATCTTCTTGATGATTCCAATGTGTTCGGGTTTGCCGCAATGGCCCAGCATCGATGCGTAAAGGCCGAGGCGCGATAACGGCAAGCCAGGGTCGTTCAACCAGCCGATGATCTTTTCGGCCGGAAACTTCTCGGCGACCGGGCGATAGTCCTTGTAGTCGGAATTGCCAAATTCGTTCATGGCGTCGCGGGCGATCTCGTCGTCTTCGTCGTTGAGGTAATCGAAGAAGAAAACCAGCCGCTCGCCGACAGTCTTATCCTTGAGTGCCACCGCACCCTTGAGGTAGGTGGCAATCTGGCTCTTGGCATCGAAGGGCAGGCCACGATACGGGTCGAGTTCATTCTTGAAAATGTCGCAGAACACCAGCAGCTTGGACGGCTTCTTCGGGTCCGGCGGCGGCAAGAACTTGTTGAGCGTGATCGACTTGCGGCCAGCCAAGATCGGGTGATCCTTGATGACAACTTGGATGTCGATTTCGGTAGTGCCGGCACCAAACTGGGCTGGGTTAAGCTTGGCGTTTTTCGGCGTACCGTAAATGATCAACGACGCCGAAGCGGCGTCCTGCGAAAGAGTGGTGCCCGACGACGAGCAAAACGGGCACGCCAGGGTTACCGAACTTCCCAGCAATGATGCCAACACCAAAGCGCCAAGCCAACGCATGACATATTCTCCCGTCCACCGCTATTATGCCGGTTTTCGGCAGGTATGCCAAGCGCGACGACGTTATACGTTGGCGGTGGCGAAGAAACAGCTCAAAGCGTCGGCCGTGGCCGCCGTGTGACTGACCGGAGCCAGGTGGCCGGCCCGGGGCAGAACGGTCTGATGGCAGTCCGCCAAGCCGTCAACCAGACCGCGTGCATTCGCCCCCGAAACGATGGCATCGCGGCTACCGGAAATCAGCAGAGTCGGAGCCATGATCCGGGGCAACAGGGTGTCGAAGTTGAAGCGGCGCAGCAGGCCGAGACGATGGGTCATCACGCTCTGATCTGTCTGCCAGCAACTCCGAGTAGCATGGACCAACTGGTCTGCGGTCGGCTTGGCACCAAACAACAAATTAAAGAACTGATTGACGAAGGGACAGTCTTCCGGCAACGGATAGTTCGACAGCACCATTGAGGCAATCCGCTGGATCAGGCCCGACTCAAAGCGGAGGCCGACGCCCTGTACGCCGACGGCATCGAATAGCCCCGGATAACGTGCGGCACACGTGAGCGCTATGACGCCACCGAAGGAGATGCCCACAACGGTGGGCCGCTCGGCCCCGCGCCAGGCGATGAACTCGGCCAAATCGTCAGCCAAGTCGTTGAGCCCGAAACTCTGCCGCAGCGCGAAGCAATCGCTTTCGCCACGCAGTTCCACGGCTATCACATGGTGATGCCGGGCGAGTTCCAGGGCGAGTGGTTCGACCAGTGCGATGCCGCCGGCCAGCCCGGGAACAAGGATCACCGGCGGGCCGCTGCCCCATTCCACGAACTCGGCGTTGTATGACTTGAGATCAGCGATGCCGCGGATCCCCGGCAGCATTCCATTGACATTTCCGCTCGTCCTGAGCCAGCGATCCGAAGCTTGCATTGTCGTATCCCAAAGAAGTGTGGGACGTGCCTAGTGCTAATGCTATGCCAAAGCAGTTGGCGATTGAGTCATGCTAGAAAACAGGACTTTTGCAAGTTACCCCTTGTCAAACTGCGCTAGGATCAACAGAATTTCGGCGCAGGGATTGCGAGCGCCGATTTTCCGGCGCTGATAATCCGAGAAGGTTGACATGGAACGACTTAGCGACGATGGGCGCCGACGGCGGTTGGAAAACCTGCTCAGTCACCGCGGCTTTATCATCTTGACTGCCTTCCTCGTCTTAACTTATGCCGTCACGGTTTTAATCTATGTTTGGTCGGTTCCTGACATTGGAATCGCGACCAATTTTCGGGTGGTCGCCAGTCGCATCGACTCGGAATTTGTACCCAGTCTGTCGGCCGAAAAAGCCAACGCTTTGGCCGGCTGGACTGTCGTACAGATTGGTGAAGAGAGTATCAATTCCTGGCCTCACTGGATCAAGTCAGTCAGTGAGCTCGACGGGTTGGATTACCGAGCGGATTCGGCAACGGCATCAGTTGACGCTAATGGCCAGCGGTGGATTCGCGTGGCCTTGGAGCAACAGGCGGAACGACAGGAGATCTGGTGTCGAGTGGGCCGCATTCCGGCCTCAACTATTTTGCCATCGCTATTGTGGATCGTATTGCAGGCCGGGCTGTTCTTCGTGGGCGTCATTGTGTTTTGGAAACGGCCCGATGACGTCGGCGCCCGTATGTTCTATTTGCAATCGCTGGTTGTCATCGCGGCGTATATGGGTGGTTATCACTGGTCGCGCATTTGTACGCAACCGATCCTGACCGGCATTTACATCATTTGCGGTGCGATGTTGCCTGCGGTCAATCTGCACTTTTTCTTGTTGTTTCCCTCGCCAAAGCGTTTTTACTTCCGCCGCCCCGGCCTGACGTTAACCGCGATCTACGGTGTGCCCGGCGTGTTTCTGGTGTTGCTGTTCATCAGTTATGCGGTCGTACGCTGGCTATCGCGGTCCGGTGGGTCGGCCGATCACGTTAACCTGGCGATGTACTGGTTGCGCGATGTCGTATTCACTTACTTCGGCGTGGCAGCCATTTGGTACTTTGCCAGCGTTGCTGCACTCATCCACGGCTACATCCGCGCTCGCTCGCTGGTCGAACACAATCAAATTCGCTGGATTCTGATCGGTTCGATCCTGGCGATCTTGCCGTTCGGTTATGCCATTTATCTGGCTAACTGGCACCCGGCTGAGTTTGCCGGCGGTGCCGCCATTTGGCCGATGTTCGCCGCTTCGGTGTGCTTTACATTTGCCTATGCCGTCGGCATCACGCGCTATCGGCTGCTGCAATTTGACCAATTGCTCAGCTCTGGCTTGGCCTATTTCATGGTCAGCGTTTTTGCCGCATTGATTTATTGCGCGCTCGTCGTCACGGGAATGCTGTTATTCGGCTCGCGCGGTCCCAGCCTGGAACAGGCGGCATGGGTCGGCGGCAGTGCCTTGATCCTCTCAATTAGTCTTGATGCCGCCCGCACGCGCCTGCGCAATTATCTGGACCGCCGGTATCGAAAAGATAAGACGCAGATCGACCACATTCTGCAACAACTCGGTGGGGCTGTGGAGCAACTCATTGACACACCGACCGTGGCACGTCGGTTATTGACTGTATCGGCCGAGTTGCACGGTTATCCGCGCGGCGCGGTTTATATCCGCAATCCGGCAGGAGTGTATAAGCTCGTCGGTGAGTTGGGTGCCGACACGCATCCGGATGAGTTGCCGCACGCCAGTGCATTGATCGCGACGTTGAAGGAGCGTGGACTAGCGGATCGGCTGACGCTACCCGCGACCCACCCATTGCGGCACGATCTCGCTGCCGTGCGGGGCGATTTGGCCGTCGGCCTTTCGCATGAAAACCAGATGCTCGGCGTGCTGGTTTTGTCGCGCGCAATTAATCAACCACCGGTGCCCGGCGATGCCAAGCTG
>JANNLP010000423.1:0-11967 GCA_031396905.1 Gemmataceae bacterium | reverse complement strand
GCCGGATCGCGAACGATTCCGTATCTGCCCACTCCAACGGCAACAAGCCGTTTTCCGTGGCCGTGGGTGGCGATCAGCCTGGGTGGTTTGGTGATCGGTTGGTTGGTGGCTGGTTTAGTTGGCCCGAAGAGTCCGACTGTTGTGAAAATCGATGACCCACTCCTGGTTCAAGAACTCCGGGTGATTGACAGCTTGCCGCTCTATAAGACCGTGGAATCGATCGAATACCTTCAGGCATTGGACAAAACGAATCGCTTCGATGCCGACTCCGTGGGGCCATGAATTCGTGAATGAGCGTGTACTATCGTGTGGCTTGTTACTGACTGCGTTCGCGGCCTGCGCGCTAGCCGTGGACATACCCGGCGACGAGACGACCAACCGGAAATTACTGGCACGCTGGCAATCCGACCCCGAGCGCATGGAACGGTTGCGCTTCAATCTGGCAGAGTTTCGCGACCTGCCCAAAGATGCGCAGGAACGGGTTCGTCGCCTCGACAAGGAACTTCACGACAAAGACGTGTCGGAAGCGAGCCGGCTTCGTGGCATTATGGAACGTTACGCAGGTTGGGTCGCGCGACTCAAAGAACCGGACCGCGCCAAACTCATGGAGGCCCCACCGGGGCCGGCACGCGTTCGAGTTGTGCAGGAATTGCTCGAACGACAGTGGTACGACTCGCTGCCCAAATCGGATCGCGACAAGCTGGACAAAGCGGCACCGGAAGAAAAAGTCGCGATGCTCGTCGAACTTCGCAAAGAGGACGAAGATCGACGGCGGCATCGTGAACGGGACCGGCGTGCAGTCGAAGAGGCTGCGGCGCTTGGACCGATGAGCGGCGGCGAACGCATCACATCGTTCGTTGAAGATTCACTAAAACCACTCCTCACGGAGGCCGACGCCAAACGTCTCGTTCAGCCGACGAATCGTCAGGGTTGGATCAAATACTTTGAATTGATCGGCGAACTATCCAAACCGATTGATCCTTTGCCGTTCCCAGGGCCTGCACCGCCCGGTAAACAAAAAGCTGTGCGCTCGTGGGCCGATTTGCCCAGTGATCTTGAGCAGAAGTTTCCAAAGCCAATGCCGAGCGAAATTACTGCTGCCACGGGCAAGTGGCCTGATTTCGCGCAGGCCGTGGCCAAAGTTGCAAAACAAAACAGCATCGAGCTACCGGGCCGCCTGTTGGGGCCGACAAAGCGCGACGAGCTACCGCCATCGGTACGCCGCATCATGAACGATTTGAGTGGCAGACTGACAGACGATGAAGAGAAGCAACTCCGTGTCGCGGAAGGCCATTGGCCCGACTATCCCAAAAAGATCAAGGAACTCGCGGATAAGCACAAACTCACTGTACCGGGTCTGACGCGGCCTACTCCTCGGGAAACGCCCGGCGGCAAGAACAAAACAACCAAAGGCCCATCGACCTAAGCGGTGCCGCAATTCCCTCGCCGAAAGATTTAGGACTTATAAGACTGACTTGGACCGGCGCGACCCGATGGGCGGCGAACGCCGGCAATCATCCCTGTGGGAGATCACCATGAGAACATTTGGCCGTGCAATTGCCCTGCTGCTGATCCTGTCGCCGTTCGTGGCCTTTGCGGCGGATGACAAGGAACATCCCGAACTCGACGCCAAGACCTATGAGGTCATGAAAAAACTTGGCGCACTTCACAAGGACGCCAAGTCGCTTCGCACGGAAGCCGTCATCGAATTGACAATCACGCCGGAAGAAGGCGAGAAGAAAGAAATGAAACTCAAAGCCACCATTGAAATGCAACGCCCCGACAAGTTCTCGCTGCGCACCAAAGGGGCCAAAGATGACAAGGCCGGCTTTGAGTATATCACCGATGGCAAGAATCTCGTCACCTATCGCAACAAAGACAAGAACTACATTGAAGCCAAAGCACCGAAGAATCTGGAACGGGTGGGCCAAAGTTTGCTGCCACTTGGCCCGCAAGGCAGCGGCATGTTGTTTCAGAATGTCCTGGCAAAGGATCCACTTGAACAACTGCTCGAAGGCGTAACCAAGGGCGAACATGCCGGCATGGAGAAGGTCAACGGCAAGGAGTGTCATCACCTGAAATTTGTTCAGGAAAATCTGGACTGGGAACTTTGGATCGCGGCCGAGGGTCAACCGTGGGTTCTCAAAGCCACAAGCGTTCAATCGTTTGGCGGCAACAAGATGACGACAGTCGAGACCTACACGAACTGGAAACTCGATGCCGAACCGGCCAAAGACGCCTTCACTTTCACACCGCCGGAAGGCTCGAAAAAGGTGAAGTCATTGAGCCGCGGCGATGACGATGAATGAACATTGGCATGTTGCCAGCCCTTTCCTCGTTGGGCTGGCAACTCGCGGGTGTCAAGGACGGAAGCCACGATCACATGCGGATTTTCGAAGGCCACGAGAGCATCGTTACGTCGATCGCGTTTTCGCCGGATAGTTTAACGCTGGTCAGTGCCGCGACCCGGGGGCCGGCCTTGTTTTGGGAATTGGGCGGCTCGGCCAAGCCCCGGCCTTATCCCGATGGCGGTTCATCAGTTGTAATTGATGGATTGACCCGCGTCGCCTGGAGTCAGCAGGCTGACACACTGGCGCTGGGACATGCCAATGGCTCAGTGGATGTCGTTTCCCCTGCCGGCGTCCTTCGCGTCCACATCGCCAGCAACATTATTGCACCGGTAACCGGGTTGGCATTTTTTGGCAACGGCCGCTACCTCATTACGTGTTGCGGTGGTGCCGACGAGGACTCCGGCGCCATCTTCATCGCTGACCGCGATAAGAAGTTTGGCCGAATAGCCGGCACTCCGTCGGGCACATCGTTTGGAGCCGCCGCCGCCACTCCACGCAGTAAAGTGTGCTATTACGTCGATAGCCGTCGGCGGGTGTTTCGTTGGGACCTCACGGCGACTGACCGCCGGAAAACCAACAACTTCACGAAACCGATTCGAGCGCTGGCGTTGAGTCCGAATGGCCACCTGTTCGCCGCCACGGACGACTACGTCATTCATATTTATGATGCCGACACGATGCAGCGGCAGCGCACGTTGACAGGGCACCAGGGCGTCGTCGATGCCTTGACATTCACGCCGGACGGGCGACATATCGTCTCCGGTGCATGGGATAAGACCGTGCGCTTTTGGGATGCCGAGACGGGGCGCGAAAATGCCGTGCACGATTGGGACATCGGCCAGGTTCGCACCTTGGCCATTTCACCCGACGGGCTAATCGGAGCCGCCGCCGGCGACCGTGGCATGATCGTGGTGTGGGATATAGGTGATTGATTAGTCGAAACTCAACGCCGCCCGCGTGCCCCACAAACCCTGGCCAGGGTTGCGGACGAAAAACAAGTCTTCGCCATCGAACGTATTCCAACCCGATCGCATTCGATCCGGATGCAACCGGCGATGAGCTTCTTTTCGCCGACCGTCGTGAAAACCAACGTATTCGACTTCGTCACGACTCAGTGAACCGGGACAGTACGTAATCGAGAAACGGCCTTCGCTCGAACCGTGGATCAGGTGAGCGACGACGCCGAGGTTGCTGGCCAAGTCGGTGTTTTCGCGCATCGCAGCCAGTGTCGCCGGCGTGCCGTGGAAGCCGTATTTGCGAATCAGCTTTTCTTGACCATCGTTTTCACCGAACTTAGTGACGCCTGGCGCTAACACGATCAACTCGCCACCGTCGGCGATGGCCATGCGTGTGCGGTAAATGGCTTTGTTGGCGACCCAACCCGTCGTGTAATGGTCCGGATCCATCCATGCAACAACCTTTTTTGCCGGCCGGTCCATTGGGAATAGGTTCACCGTACGGCACAACACTGCTCCCGTCCGGTAGCACTCATTGTCATCGCCGGCAAACAAGCCACATGTGGTCATTTGCCCGGCTTCATCACATTTGCGCACGGTGAGCAAGTAGACAATGGTCAAAGCACGGCCGAAATGTTCGGCGGCATATTCAAGTAGCGCCCGCACCGGCGTATCCACCCGGCCCATGATGCGTTCCATGCCGTGGACAGCTCCGAGGTAGTGCGATGCATCAATCAGCGCCTGGCCGCCGACGCCGATGAATATGTTTTTACAGTGGTTAGCGATGCCGATGACTTCGTGCGGCACCAGTTGACCGATGGAGATGATCCGGTCGTAACCACCTTCGACAAGCCGGCGATTGACCATCACAGGGATGTCGTCGTTGAGTTGGCTTTCCGAAAGATGTTGAACAAACGCGGCGGGTATTTTGCCAAGCGTAATCAGATCGGCTTGATGGTTGTGAATGAGAAATCGTTCGCGAGGCACACCCCGATACATTGCCGCGATGTCGTCATCGCTCATCGCTTTGTGAGTACCGGTGGCGGGTAGTACGTCCACATGAACGCCGGGATGCAGCTTTTGAAAGAGCAGCGTCGTCAGTTCGCCGGCTCCGGAATCCGCGCGTGTCCGATCCGGTGGCACCAGCAGCACCCGACGCAACGGCCGCAGCTGGGCAATCAACTCACTCAGCAGTTGTGAAGCTCGTGCCGTGTCAATGACGGCATCCGCCGAGCCTTCGGCGAAGTATTGCATCGTGGCATCCCGGGGCTGAAAACCATCTTAGCCGAATTGCTCACTTGCAATCACGAATGTTGTTTTGCAACCAATTTCAACGAGTCGGCCGACCGTCCGCTGCCGCGCCGTGAGCGATACCACGCAATCGCCATCGGAGAGATGGAGATCAGCACGACGACGATGATAACCTTCTCGATGTGATTGCGAATCTCGAATTGCGGACCGAATATGGCTTTGAACGGCGGATCAATAACGGACGGCAGCATGTATCCGATGAGAATCATCGACGCGACCCAACCGATGCCGCCCAGAATGTTGAACACCACAAAGCGGCCATAACTCATGCGGGCCACGCCGGCGACCACCGGGGCAAACGTTCGTACCAACGGCATGAACCGGGCCAAGACGATGGTCTTGCCGCCGTGCTTCTCGTAAAAGGCCTGGGCGGCCGTCAGGTGCGACTTGCGAAAGAAGAACGACTCTTTGCGGTTGTAAATTGCCGGCCCCGCCCGCCGACCGATGGCATAACCCACCGAGTCGCCGATGATGGCCGCGACACACAACGTACCAATCAATAACGGCAGGTTCCAACCGGCACCGAGAGCCACAAGCCCTGCGGTGACCAGCAGCGAATCACCCGGCAGGAAGAAGCCAATGAGCAAACCAGTTTCCGTAAACACAATGAGATTGAGCGCGACAAAAGCGGCCAACGTCATGCCCGGCCGGCCCAGCACTTCCATGAGCGCGGGTGTGTTGAATAAATTGACGAACACGTCCTGCAGTTGCTGAAACAACTCACTCATGGCAGCATAATCCCCAATGGCTTCGATCAGAGTAACGGGGATCGCGCCGACCGACTAGGCCAACCCGCACCGCCAAAAAAAAACCCACGCGATGCAACGCGTGGGCTTCGTGATCAATGACTCACCCAATTAGATCGACCCGCCGAAGCGAAGTCGGAACTGGATGAAGTCGCTGGCGGCGACCGCGCCGTCGTTATCGAAGTCAAAGGTCGGATTACTGCCACCCAGCGACAAGCGGAACTGGATGAAGTCGTTGGCGGCTACGTTTCCGTCGCCAGTGATATCGCCAAAGAAGCGGAACAAGCCATTGGCCGGCGTGCCGACCAATGAATAGTCGCCACCAGCCGTGCTATTGGCGTCACCATCCAGTAACTGGCCCGAAGGGTCGGAGGCCATCGCCGCCGATACACCAAGGGTATATCGGCCATCGGATAGCGAATTGAAGTCTACGGCCGCGCCCGGCGCGAAGGTCAAAAGCACCGATGTCGTCGGACCGCTGTCATCCACCGTGGCAACCAGGCCAACCGGCACGGCGCCAGTTTGTCGCGTGAGCGTGAAGGCATCAGCCGGGTTGACCGGCAGCGTCATCCGGCTGTTGAAGTTGACCCGGATATTCAGCACCCGCGACCGCTGCACGTCGCCACCGTTGATGACGATACTGGTCACCTGAGCAGGGGCTTGCACCTCGAATGCACCCACGTCGGCCGCGGCGCCGAACACGCGAACGTAGCCGCCGCCGCGTTGATCGGTGGTGAAGCCATTGCCGTTGCTGCCCGCATTGATTGCCGGGCTGCCCAGGAGGAGGGCCATCGTCGGCGTGGGTCCACCGTTGTTCTTCAGAGTGCCAAGGACCGGGCTGATGCCGATATTGGCGGTAGTAAACCCATCAAAGTTCATGACCGTCATGCCAGTGGTGCTGCCGATCATTGTCAGCGTCGCAGTCACAGGCGTGAGTGTGCCGCTCTGAATGTCGGCCTGGGTGCCGGTGGTGAACGAATTTCCGGAGACGATGCTCGAAATCAGATTGAGTTTGGCATCGACGTCGCTGAAAACACGAATTCCACCACCGTTAATCGCGGTATTGCCCGTAATGGTGCTGTTCTCAATTTGACAGATGCCATTGCCGGCGGCGTACATCAGAATTGCTCCGCCGACTCCGGCCAATGCCTGATTGTTGGTCAGCGTGCTGTTGTAGACGAATAGCTTCGATGCAGTGCCATTCATAATGATAGCACCTCCGCCGAACGTCGTGTCACCATCAAGCGCCGTGTTATTAACAAGAGCGCTATTGCGAATGGTGAGAATACCTGTTTGACCCGCGGCGACGTGAATTGCCCCGCCGTATCGGCTGGCTGTGTTGTTACGCAACACCATGGCGTCAAGTGTCAGATTCTCACTTGCGACCGTAATTGCACCGCCATCATTGGCGCTGGCCGATTTGCCGTTGGCCAGTGTCATGCCGCTCATTGCCACATCCAGCACTGCGGTCGTGGCATCAGAGATATTGAAAATGCGGCTGCTTGCGCCGGCGTCGATTGTCAACTTGTTTGCACCCGGTCCGCTAATCGTGACGTTGGCAGTGATCGCCATTTCACCAAGAGCCAGCGTCATCGTTTGTGGGCCACCCGAGAACAAACTGGACGCAAAAGAGATGACGTTAATCGATGTGGGCGATCCGTTGGAAAGCCCGATGGCTTCGCGAAGGCTCAGGTCGCCCGCCGTGAAGATGCCGTCGTTTTCATCGACGAGGGTATCGACGGTGACGACAACGGGTATTGCTACTTTGAACGAGCCGAGCGGTCCGTCCGTAATCGACTTCCCGCCGGGGGCATCCTTAACCTCGTCCAAGCCCAGCGACACGGTGTAGGTGCCATTGTCGAGGTTGTCCCACGCTGTGCCTGGAGGGGTGAACTCGTAGGTAACGACGCGCGGAGTACCATTGAAGTTGAAGTCAATCGCAGTCTTGGTTGGCGTTGCCGTGAAGCCGCCCGGACCCGACACCGTCACGTCGCCTGTGCCGATCGTGGATACATCGATGGCCACGTTATCGAAATATGTCACGGTAAACGAGTAGACTGTGCCGCCGGAGGTGGTAACGTTTGTCAACGCAATGGTTGCGAAGGGTTGATCGGGATCAACTTCAAACGAGCCAATGTCCACCGCGCCGCCTAATAGACGCGGGAAGCCAGCACCGCGTTGATCGGTCGTCAAGGAAGCCGGGTTGGAGCCTGCTCCCACAACCGGGCCGCCGGACGGGCGAATCGTCTGCGTCGGTCCGCCGTTAAACGCAAGCGGCGTCAGTTGCAGATTCTGGCCGATGACGTTACCGCCACCGTCGGTGAAGTTCGTGACGTTGAAGCTGCCAATCGCGTTGTTGGTGGATACGACGGCACCGGTCGTGCTATTGATGTCCGCGCCGGTTGCCGCCGTGTTGTTGGAAACGATGGTGCTTTCCATCGTAATGGTGCCGGTAGTGTCAGTGAATTGATTGATACCGCCGCCGTTGACAGTGGCTGTGTTGAAGGCAATGGTCGTGTTTTGGATGCTGACCGGATCGACGACCGCGTAAAACTGCAGCCCGCCGCCATCCTTCTTGGTAAAGTTGCCGGAAACGGTGCTGTTGCGGATGGTCAGGCCGAGGAACGTCCCGCCGAAGTTGATACCGCCGCCGCCGCCGGTAGCTGCGTTAGACGTATTACCGGAAATCGTCGTGCCTTCGATCAGCACGGTGTGGCCGGCCGCCCGTTTCTGGAACAGGATGCCACCGCCATCGTCGAAGGTCGTGTTGTTGGCAATTGTGCTGTTCTTGATGGTCGTGGTCGAAGCGCCTTCCACGTTGATGCCGCCGCCGTCGGCGTCACCCGTCGTTCCACCTGCATTGTTTGAAACAGTGGAATTCAACAGTGTCAGCGATCCGCCGTCCACTTCCAGATTGATGCCGCCGCCGTCAACCGTTGCACTGTTGCCTGTAATAGTCAGGTCCGTCAGCGTGACGTTTTCGTCCTGGATGAAGATGGCACCACCGTCGCCGGTGACTTTGCCGCCGGTCAGCTTCAAACCGGAAATGTTGAAAACGGCCGGGCCGACAACGCCGTC
The DNA here is from genome assembly GCA_031396905.1 of Gemmataceae bacterium. GTDB lineage: Bacteria > Planctomycetota > Planctomycetia > Gemmatales > Gemmataceae > JAIBBI01. The sequence continues at coordinate 3,525 of JANNLP010000423.1, read as the reverse complement.
ATTGATGTTAAAGATGCGGCTTGCGGCACCAGCATCGATGGTCAATAAGCCTGACCCGGGGCCAGTGACCGTGACCGCGTCAGTCGTCTTCAGTTCGCCTTTCGTCAGCGAAATCGTCGAATTCGACGCCAAATTGAAGCTAATCGAGTCAACGCTGAGAGTGTTGATGTTGGAGAAGTTGACCGCTTCGCGCACAGTCAAGTTCCCGGTCGTGTAATTATCGTCATCCACATCGCCCAACGCATCCACCACCATGGAGCGTGCACCCAACGTCGCCAGGAGCGTCGTCAATTGAGCCGGGGATGGCACGTTATTCGGCGTCGGCAGATCGGCGTCGGCGACAGTTCCAACGAACCATACCGAGTAGCGGTCAGTATCGGTCGGATCCCAAACGCCGCCCGGTGCATTGAACGTGTAAACGACCGTGACCGGCGTGGCCACGCCGGAATTCGGTGTTGCCACAAAGCTGACGGCGTTGAGAGTCGTGCCGCCGAACGCCGTCTTCACGACCACGTCGTTGATGTCAATGGTGCTGATGTTGATGCCGAGATCGTCCTTGAATGTCACGGTCACATCGAACGTCGTGCCACCGGATGTGGTTACGTTGCTGGCCGTGCCAGTAACCGTCGGTACCGGCTGTAGCGGTGCCTCAAACGCGCCGACATCGGCCACGCCATTCACCAATCTCGGGAAACCGGCGCCACGTTGATCGTTTGTGAAACCCAGGCCATTGGAGCCGACATCAAATGCCGGGCTGCCAGGATTCAAGCCGTGCGTCTGGGTTGGGCCGCCGTTACTGGCGAGCGCCTTGAGCTTGGCGTCCAACGGGGAGCCAACAGTCCCCGTTTGGTTGTTGCTGCCACTGATGAGTACGAGGCCGCTATCCGCGCCGATGATGCTGTCGTTGACGGTCGCAGTCAACGCGACGGTCGTTGCCCCGGTGTAAAGGTCGGGGTGAAGCGTATTCAAGTTTTGCGCCACGATCGTGCTGGTGATAGTCAAGATTGGCAGGGACGCCGCCGTCGTACCGGAAAAGCCGAAAGCACCACCACCATTGCCACCGGCACTGTTGCCAGTGAAGGTGCTGTTGCTGACATTCATCGTGGTGCTGCTGGACCCGCGGACGGCCCCGCCGATGCCGCTGGCATTCGTGGCCGAATTGCCGGAGAACGTGCTGTTATTAATCGTGACGTTGCCAGTGCTGACATTCAGTCCGCCGCCGCCGGACGTGCTCGTCGCGACGTTGTTGCTAAGCGTCGAAGAGGTGATACTCGAACTACCGCTGGCAGTGTAAATACCACCACCCGTGGTGCCTGTATTGCCAGAAATGGTGCTGTCCGTCACCGTCAGGGTTCCGGTGCTCGACAAGCGCAGTCCACCTCCGGTACCAGTGGAAACATTGGAGGAGATCGTACTGTTGGTCACAGTGATCGAACCGGTCGAAGCGCTGATGGCCCCGCCGGAAGTGGCGTTGTTGCCGCTGAACGTCGAACCAGTGACCGAGATGCTTGCGCTGGTCAGGTAAACGCCGCCCCCGGTCGTGCCGGTGTTGCCGCTGATCGTGCTGTTGGTGATTTCAATTACAGCGGCCGCCGTTGCGGTTTGGATGGCTCCGCCCGTTGAACCGGAAATGTTGTTCGAAATCGTACTGTTGTTGACCTTGAGAGTCGCCCCGGTCATTTGAATGGCGCCGCCAGTGCTGCTGGCCGAGTTGCCAGTCACGACGACGTTGTTCAGCGTCAGTGCATCATCGGTCAGGACGATCGCACCGCCAGAGCCGGTGACTTTGCCATCCCGCAATGTGATGCTTGAGATCGTTGAAACAGGCGCTACGCCGGTGATTCCAAACGTGAACAGCCGACTGGCAAAGTTGCCGCTGATCGCCAGGTTGGCCGCACCCAGGCCAGTCATATCAAACGGATCGGTGATCGTGATTTGGCCCAGGGTCAGTAACAGCGTCTGGCTGGAAAGAGCACCATCGAACTGAATCGTGTCTTGTGCGCCGACTGAAGCGTTAGAGAGCTTAAACGCTTCGCGCAAGCTGAGGTCGCCCGGTGCCGTATTGCCATCGTCTTCATCGGTCGCGATATCGACTGTCAGCACTTGTGGAATGTTGACCAAGAACGTGTCGATAACGCCAGGAAATGCCGCGTTGGGTGTCGGCACATCCGTGTCGAAAACCTGGCCACCCAAGAGGTTGAGTGAATAGACGCCGTTGTCGGGGCCGTTGAATGTACCGCCGGGAGCGTTGAATGTGTATGTCGCGGTATTGGTGAGTCCAGGACCGGACTGGGTGAAGGCGATCGGACTTTCCGGGCTTCCGTATCCCGGACCAGTCAGGGTCACGTCACCAAGCCCAATCGATGTGTGGTCTACGCCGGTCTCATCCGAGTAAATCACGGTCACAACATAAGTCGTGCCGCCTGCGGTCGTGACATCAACAAGCGTTGCAGTGGCGGTCGGAATCTTGAGTTCGCCTTCAAAAGCCCCAACATCGGGATTGCCACCGACGACGCGCGGAAAACCCGAACCGCGTTGATCGAAGCTCAAACCCAGGAGGTTGCTGCCCGTGTTAAGCGCGGGGCTGGTGGGAAGCAAGCCGTGGGTGAGGGTCGTGCCTCCATAGTTGGCCAATCCGGCCAACAGAGGATCGACACCAGTTTGGTAGGTGCCCGTCAGCGTGATGTCCGCATCGGTCAAGGTTTCAATCAAGCTGGCGTCGGCCGCGATGTTCATCGGCGTGGTCGTTGACGACCAGAAATCCGGATGGGTGGCGTTGATGTTGTTGGCGATGATGGTGCTCTTGATGCTGACGACGCTGGTCGCGCTCGTGAGCGAGATGCCGCCACCTCCCAACGCTGCGGCCGAATTGTTCGCGATCGTACTGTTATTGATTGTCAAGCTGCCGCTGCTGCTGATACGAATGCCGCCGCCGACTCCGTTGGTAGCCGTATTGCCCGAAATGGTGCTGTTGTTGATGACGGTGGCCGCTGTGAACGATTGAATTGCTCCGCCGCCGGAAGTCGTGGTCGCCGTGTTGGCGACGTTGTTATTCATCGTGGAATCGATCACAGTCAATGCGCCGCCGGAATTCATGTACACAACACCGCCGCGGCCAGCGGCAGTGTTTCCGGACATCGTACTTCGGGTGAATTCAACCGTTGCCGATGTACTTGCGTAGACTACGCCGCCGTCGTCGCCACTCGTATTGTTTTCGACGAGGCTGTCGATGATCCTGACTGTCCCGGTGGTCGTGTGAATCGCTCCGCCGTCGATAACACCTGTTGTCTTGTTCCCGGTCAGATGAACATTGGTCAAAGTCAGTGCGTCGTCGGCGATCGAAAAAGCACCGCCAATGGCAGCGGAGTTGCCGCCCGTAATCCTCATGCCGCTCATCGACACAAGGCCGCCAGCTCCGGCGATGCCAAGTGAAAACAATCGGCTGGTAGTGCCGCTCAGGATCGTCTGCGTCTTGCCGTTACCGGTAATGGTGACCGGGTCTGAGATGGCAATTTCACCAAGACT
>JANNLP010000411.1:0-1700 GCA_031396905.1 Gemmataceae bacterium | reverse complement strand
CGGCCACGCAATCGGCCCGCACCATCGCCCATATCCGGCAGGTGATCGGCTTTGACGGCCTGCTGATGACCGACGATCTGTCGATGCAGGCGCTGTCGGGCACCTTGCCCGAACGGGCCGCACGTTCCTTGCAGGCCGGCTGCGACATGTTTCCCGCAGCACTTGCGGTAGCGATGATTGCCGAAAGGACCGCGATGCTGACGATTCGCATGATGTCTCCTTAATGCCGACTAACGATCCCGTTGAGCGGCCGACCACAGCCGCATTTGCGCCCTGGCGAGCACGCAATCCTTTGCGAGCACAGGGCGCCCACGATATTTCACGTCCGCTCCAACGAATTGTTAGCCGGCAATCTGATCATAGTCCGCACGACTCCCGATCCAGAACCATTGGACGCCGCCGGCAGTATCGTGGCCAAGCGCGCGATGATGCTCGCCGACACGCACCGACCAAAGTTTTCCGATGCGCTTGAAGTGCAGCGATGGGTGTCGTGAATCGGACTTGAGGAGCTCGAAATTCTTATCTGCCACTGCACGGACGGGCTTGGGCAGCGCGTCGTACAACACCCAAAAGCGGCCGGATGCCGTGTGTTTCAAAGGGGCCGCGTTTTTCCTGCCCTGTGGTCGGTCATCGATTCGTCGATGAGGCGGTCCAGTTTCCCCGCTGCCGCGTCGGCTTCAATTTGACGATCCCAGACCTGGGCGTCGAACTCAGCAAACCACTCCCGGAACTGCGCGAGTTCCTTGGGGGAAAGGCTCTTAATGAGAAGTTCGAGTTTTTCGACGGCACCCACGATTGGCCCCAATGCCAGGACGTCAAATAATTGTACGCCGCTGGTTGATTGCCGGCTAACGAACCTGTTGAGCGGCAGGCCACGATGCCCGTGCCGCGGCCAGACGCGGCCCATGCTGCAACCCGGTCCGCTCCAATAATTTGTTAGCCGTCATTCTTCCCGTCCGCTGTGACTATGTAAAACGCGGCTGAACCCACCCCATACTTCGCCAGCCGCGCAGACTGGCCCGGAAATACGACGCAGCCGCCCAAAGATGCACGAACGGTTTCGCCATCGCGCAGCTTCACTAGTGCATATCTCGAAGGCGAGGTCGTGCTGCGGCCACCCTCTGGATCAACCGAAAGCACTTCCCCTTCGACAGTAGTCGAGGGCAGCACCTCAACAGGAATTGTGACACCGCCGCCCGTGCCAAAGTATGCAATGAGCCCCAATGCAGCCACCACGGCGACAATGAATAGGATGTTTCGCTTCGTGGCGTCGTTCATGAATGACGGCTAACGATTCCGTTGAGCGGCAGACCGCCGATGCGGTTGCGCCCCGGCGAGCGCGCAATCCATTGCGAGCACGGGGCGGCCACGCTGATTCACGTCCGCTCCAACGACTTGTTAGAAGGCACCGTTCTGTTCCTTCCGCACAGTGCCTCGGTCTTTGCGGCGCAACTCTGTTTCCCCTTGCATAGGTGCGATTTCGGGTGGTTCCTCGGCCACGTGGTAAGGCTCGATTCCAGATGCGGGACCGTTAAATAGAACGTAACCATAGGCCGCGATCATGGCGATGCCAAATACCAGGCTGCCTGCCGCCAGCCACGTTGGCCCACCAAAGAGGCCGCCCGCAACGCCCAATACGAGACCAGCGATTCCAAGAACGACCAAGGTTGGCATGGCTGGATCCGGTGCCTTCTAACGAT
>JANNLP010000380.1:0-10448 GCA_031396905.1 Gemmataceae bacterium | reverse complement strand
GACCAAAGCAGCGAGAGCAAGCACTCGATCAATCGCTTCGCCTTTAGCCCGGAGGTCAACGCCAACGTGAACATGTATTGGTACCCGGTCGAAGGCATTCAACTTCGGGCCGGGTACAACTTCATGGCGTTCTTCGACACGCTGACGATGGACGCGCCAATCGCCTTCGACTTCCGCAATCCGCAGCCGGACTGGAACACTCGCGGTGCACGCTTCCTGGATGGCTTCAATGCCGGCATTGCATTGATATTCTAGGCTGAAACTAACAACAATATTTGCGACCGTGGCGGACACACATTCCATGTGCGTCCGTCGCGGTCTTGTGTTTAATAAGAGCAACTAGAACGTCAGCGGTAAGTCACCGCTCCAGCACAACAGTCCAGCCAATCCCGCTAAAGCGCCAACCACGCCGAGCTTAAACCAACGCATTTGCCGGCGGAAACGTGGTTCCACGCGGCGGTCGTCCATGGCCTTTTCGAGAAATGCCACACGCTTGGCGATGGTGCCGTGTTGCCAACTCGAGAGCCAACCCGGTTTGTCGCGGCTGATGCCGTTGGATACCGCGACACGTTCCAACGCCGAAACGAATGTGCGGATGCCGGTCGGGCACGGCGGCGTCTGCGTCGTGACCACGGGAATCAATGACTGGTTGGAGTGGCCATCACAATCGACTCGGACGCATGACACCGCACGGCAGCCGAACAAATCGGCTTCACGCTCGCAGCGCCGCGATACGAACCCGAAGGCGAACAACAAATAGCCAGCCGCGACAATCAACGGCAACAACGTCCCCCACTCGCCGAGATCGTCGATGGTCGTTCGCAACCAGGCGTCCGGAGCTATCATGCGGTCGGCAAAGTTGGCAACGCCCGTGAGTACGGCCAAACTCAGGCCGATGAACAGTACGTACAGGATCAAATGCCGGTGGCGGACGTGACCGATTTCGTGACCCAACACACCTTCCAGTTCGTCGGCGGTCAGTTCTGAAATCAACTTGTCAGTCATCAGCACATAGCGTGGCCGCGGTAAAACACCGGCGACCATGGCATTCGCGACGGCTCCATGTGTGGGCCACAGCATCAAATCGCTGAAGCGGAGTTTGAGTCGCCGGGCTGACAACATCAATAGTTCCCGCAGCGGCCCCGGGGGCAGCGGTCGCCAACCGAGAACAACGCGCAAGAGCCACGGCGCGAAAATCATCACGCTCAGGACGCCGGCCATGGACAGTACATGAAACCATGCCTGTGCCGCCGAGCGTGGGTAGACACGCCGCATCGATTGTTCGCAGATCACCACCGTGATGGGCAAGAGTGCCAAAACCAGTTGCTGACGGCACTGAAATACCAGGTAGGAGGCGAGATTCGGCGTGCGTGAGAATTCGCGCTCGACGGGATAGAATGCCAACCAACTTGATATCAGCGCGGCCACGAACGGCACGATGATGATGAACTCGGCGCCAAAGCGCATCGGCTGGTATGGACCTGGCGTCATCAACGATTGCACAGCCCAACCCCAGCCGCCGAAATTCAGCGCGACGCCGAATGCCACCATCAGCGCCATCAGGCTACGTGATCGTGTCCGCGAGTAGCGGTACAGCATTTCCGAACGGTGGCCCGGCAGCCGCATCATCCGCAAAGTCTTCGCCGTTACCCATATGAAGCGCGCCAGCACACCGCCGAGCAGCGCCGTGGTCGCAAGGGCGCTGAGCCAGTGGCGATCGCCCCAAATCGGCTCAGACCACGGTACCGGGGCGCAACAAATCGCCAGAAACATGATGAGAACGATCGGCATGTCGATTCCGTAGCCGGGGAGCGAAACCCCATTGTATCGGCTGGTCGATTCTTGAATTATTTTCGTCGATTGCAAATGCGAGCTATGGTTGTGCGACCGCACGACCGTGAGAGTTTACCGGGCCGGCCCCGTCACATTTGGAAAGCCCGCACCCCAGGGGTAGCGGAGCCATTGTCGGACGCGATATTCTGTAATGGCACGCTGGCTCGCCCGCCGGTCAACATGAGGATGCATCTTGAAGATTGTGGTCGCAATATTTTGTTTGTCGATTGCGGTTTGGAGTCCGGCCAGTCGGGCGGAGACTCCGTCTGTTGCGCAACTGGTTGAGCAACTAAGTTCCGCCGACTACCAGACACGGGAGGCAGCTGGCCGAGCACTTGAATCGGCCGGGCCAACCGCATTGCCGGCCTTGCGTCACGCCCAATCGCACCCTGATCCCGAAGTTCGTAAGCGACTCATCCCATTGATCGCCCGGCTCGAACGCGATGCCATGTTGTCGCCGCGCCTGGTGTCGATCAGGGCCGATCAAAAACCTGCCGGCGAAGTCTTCGCCGACCTCGCCCGGCAAAGCGGCTACCCACTAAACTGTGCCCAGGGCAATTCCAGCGTCGTCACGCTGCGGGCCGACAATGTGCCATTCTGGGAAGCCATTGATCTCGTGTGCCGGCAATCCGGGCACGGGTTGCAATCGTATGGCAACGATGCGGAAGGATTGACGTTTCATCGCATTTCCCAATTCAGCCCGCACGTTTGCTATGCCGGGCAAGTGCGCATCGCCGCCGCCGGCTTTCATTTGAGTCGCTCGCTGGACCTAGCCGTGCGGCAACAGATCAACCCGCTGCACTCGCCGCGTTCCGAGACGCTCACGTTTACGTTCCAACTGGTCGGCGAACCCAAAGCGCCATTGATGAGCGTCGGCCAACCGCGGTTGACGCTGGCCATCGATGATCAGGGCAATTCGCTTGTGCCGGCACAGGGTCGGACTTACGAATCCAGCTATCACGATTACTCGTATGCACCGCGCAATGCCGTTCGCCAAACCCAGGTGCAGTTGCTTGGTCCAGGCGAATCGCAGACACTGCGGCATATCAAAGGCACTGTGCCCGTGACTTATCTGGCGGAAAAGAAAGCCGAACTGACGATTGACGACATTCTCAGCATCAAGGACAAAAAGTTCGAAGGTCAGCAAGTGATTCTGGAGATCGACGAGGTCAAGGAACTGCCGGGCAAACAAGTCCACATCCGCGCTACCGCCCGGCGCAACGCCAATGAAAACCAACATGATTATTCCTGGACCAATTCGCTGGCCCAGCGCATCGAACTCGTGGACAATCAGGGTCAGAAGTTCACCAGCGAAGGCTTCAATTGGGACTCGGGCAGTCCGACCAGCGTGACGGGTACTTTTCAATTCAATGACGGTGGCAACGCCAAGCTCGGCAAGGCGAGCAAGCTAATTTACTACAACTGGATTACTGCGCAACACGAGATCGGCTTCGAGTTTAGGGATTTGCCCCTGCCATAATTCATGTTTCATAGAATTAATTTGTAGCGCGTTGGCGTCGGGGACTCGAATATGTTGTGGGTTTGGTGCGCGGCCGGGGCGGCCATCGGTGGTATCGGCGTCATGGGTTGGCGGTCACTGCGCGGCATGGGTCGCGCCTTCGTTCAGGAACGCGCCAGGGAGTCGTTTCGATTGCAGCGCGAACGACTGGAAGCCAAGTTTCTGGATGCCGCCGCCGCGACGGGGATGCCCAAAGGCCTCGAATGGAAAGACGTCGCTTTCGAGTCCACTCTAGAACTAGTCCACGACCTCGGTTCGCGGCAACTTCTGGGACTCGTCCCCGCAACCATCGAATTCACGGCGACCGTGGGCGGACCAATGGAAGGCGTCGAGGCCGTGAGCAACCTCCGCTATGCGACTGCCGTGTTTATTTTTCAGAAGGGCCATTGGGTTACCAATGGCCGGGCGCTGTTCAACATGCACCCGCAAGAAGCGATTGAACATTTCGCTGGGCAGTTTCAAAAGGTCTAAGGCGTTTTATTGGCCCGGGCCGCCGCGTTGTCCCGACGAGCTAGGCAGGCGCTTTTCGGTGGGCTTCACATCCAGGCCTACCATGCGGAAGCCGCGCTTGGGAAAGCGATCAATCTCCAGCACGCCCGGCCGGTCCTGTGCAGTCGGCTGCTGTTGCCAATTCTTATCGTTCCGCAATCGCATCAGCTCCGCGACCAATTCGTCGCCTTGCACAATCGTATCGACATAAGCCACCAACGGCTCGTCAACATCCGCCACCTTGATTTCGATGTGATGTCGCAAGCGCACCGCTTCGGGTAGAAATTCGATCATCGGCGCGCCGACTTGATGGGTCACCGACCCCGGAGACACGTTCACGGCCAACAGGTTTGCGTATTTCTTGCGTTGTTCATCGGTCGGCGCTTTGCCATCGACCAGGATCAATGAACCGGAATGAAACAGCTTTTCTTCCGCTGAATCTTTGCGATTCTTAAATGCCTCGCGCTGGCCCATTGGCAGCGATTCGACAAACGCCTCATGCATTTGCCCGCTATTAATCATGTTGCCCCACTCCATAATGTTCTTCCGCGCCTCGACTTGCAAATCCATCATGAGGCGGCCAAAAACTGTTGTTTCCCGAGCCGCTAAGTCGCATTTGCGGATCACGACTTGCCAGGTTCGCCCACCCAGCGCCGGCGTGTCACGGCCAAATGCCCCCAATAACAAATCAAACTTGCCCTCCGGAGATCGATACTCAAAAATCTGCGAGACGGCGTATCCCCCATCCGCCAGGTTCCATTCGCGTACACCTTTCAGTCGGGCTTCGTAATTCGCTCCCGCTCGCCGAATCATGCGATACAAGTCGTTCTTGCGATAGGCGGCAATCTCAGCATCAAAACGTTCGTGCAGACCCTTAATGTCGTTTTCGTCCAGCGAAGTTCGGGTGGCCGGTTCGAGGCAGAGCACAAACGACGCTTCCAATGGTTCCGTCGCGGCTTTTGCCAGCCAACCCATCGTGAATTGCGAAGCCTGATTGCGAATCACCAAATCGATCGTGAAGAGGTAGGTGCCGTAAATAAGAATCGTCAGCAGTGCCAGCCAAATCGCGACCGTGGTCATGCCGCGGCCGGACCTCGTGCCGTCGGAAGCGCGAATCTGACGAAAAGCAATGTAGGCCAGGATCAGGCCAACCAAAGGTGCAAGCAGCAAGGCTGGCTGAAAAATCGGTTTCCCGTTCTGCCGCGCGGCCAGCGACATGCCAGCGATCACCAGCGCCGACAGGCTGGTAATGCCGATGGCGGCGACGGCAAGCGGCGCGACCGGCGCGTAAGCCACCGCTTCATCCGGTGACAAATCCGCCTGGCGTCCTGTCATTTTCATGGTGGCAACTCGATGGCACGCAGATTACTCATCCACCGAACCGGTACCGCTATATGGCACCGTCTCTTCCTCGACTTCGCCGACGGAAGGCCTCGTGCGCAGGTTGTTCTCCAAGTCCAGGTAGATCTTATCCTGAAGAATTTCTTGGACAACAATTGCCATCTTATCGGTTGTCCGCAAATCCACCAGCGCCTTGGCACCGGTGTTGAGCGCTACCATGCGCTTCTGGATCAGCGTGGAGAGCTTAAAGCGTCCGCCGGCTTTGTGGACGATTGATTCTTCCTTCAAGTCTTCGAGCATGTCATCTCCCGTGCGAAAAAGCCTCATCGACAATCTGAACCAGCCGGGCGGTCGCCGCGTCAAGATCATCGTTCAAGATTTGATACTGATATTCCCCGGCATGCGACAGTTCGCTCCGGGCATCCTCCAAGCGGCGCTGGATCGCGGCCTCATCTTCCGTGCCGCGGCGTCGCAGCCTGTCCTCATAGTGATCCAGCGACGACGTGTAGACGAAGATCGACACGTGGTCCGGGATCTTGTCGCGGACCTGGGCCGCGCCCTGTACATCGATATCGAGAATTACACCCTGGCCAGCCACGCGATTCGGTTCCACTTCGCGGTCGAGCGTGCCGTAGTAATTACCGTGGACCTCGGCATGTTCCAGAAACTCCCCACGAGCCAGGGCCGTCTCAAATCCGGCACGGTCCCAGTAATGGTAGTCCACGCCATTCGTCTCACCGACACGTGGAAGACGTGTCGTCGCCGATACCGATAAGCGCAGCGGCCACCGGTTCATGCCAAGCAGCCGGCGAATCAGCGTGGATTTCCCGGTGCCCGAAGGGCCGGACACGATGATCAGCGGCCCCCGAACCGTACTGGCGATCGTTGTAGTCATTCCACGTTCTGCAGCATCTCGCGGATTTTCTCCATCACTGCTTTGATGTCCACCACTCGGCGCGTGATCACCATGTCGCCCGCCTTGGAACCGATCGTGTTCACTTCGCGGCCCATCTCCTGCGCGATGAACTCCAACTTCCGGCCCGGCGAATCGTCTTCACGCTGCAAGATCTCCGCGAATTGTTGCAGGTGGCTATCCAGCCGCACCACTTCCTCCGCGATGTCGGACCGGTCGGCATAAACCGCCACTTCGCGGATCAGGTCATCGTTTCCGACTGAAGTGCCCGCTTCGGTCAGCAGTGCCTTCACGCGGTCACGCAATCGATCACGATACGCGGTGACTACCAACGGCTGGCGCTCGCGAATCTCCGCCAGGTAGTTCGCAATCGCCAGTCGCCATTCCGATAATTGTATCGCCATGCGGGCGCCTTCCTCGGCACGCATGGATTGCAGCTTCGTCAGTGCTTCGACCAGACCGGCTTCCAGCGCCGGCCATTCCGCCTCGGCGTCCACATCGGTGCCAGCTTCGACGCTGATTCCCGGCAGCGCCAGCACGCCGGGCAACAGTGCCGCCAGCGGTGCCGCGTTTGCCGACTTGGCATCCAATCCGGACCACGCCACGGCAACTTGCCGCACGTAACTTTGCAAGGCCACCGCGTTCAGCCGAAAGTCTTCGGCACGACCCGGGCGGTCAATACGAAGTTGAATCAGGACCGTGCCACGCCGCACGAACCGACGAACGACTTTTTCAAACTCCGCCTCAAACAACGAATACGGTTCGGGCGCCCGCAGCGTCAGTTTCAAATGTCGATTGTTGACGGAGCGTAATTCAAAGCGGAAGCTTAGGGCCGGGGATTGGCCACGTGCGTCACCGTAGCCGGTCATACTGAGAAGCATGTGTCACCTCCGGGTGAAGGTGTTCACTGGCTCGAGCTAACGCCGGGCAAGGCTACGTCGCCGTCGCCTTTGTCGCTGTTCATCACACGCACCTGAACCATGATGAGCAGAATCCACGCGGCTGCCACGTAGATGGTAAAGCGTGTGAAGGCATCGCCCGCTTTGGAGCCAAACGGCGATGAACCGCCCACGCCGCCGAACGCGCCGGCCAGGCCGCCGCCTTTGCCGCGCTGAATCAGCACAACACCGATTAGGAATAACCCGGTGAGGATAACTAGAAAGTTGAGCACGTTTGCCAATGTAGAAACCGCAAGCATTATTCCGACCCTTGGCACAAATGCGGGTCGATCCTCGACCACGCCGTAAGTGTGATTGTAGCGAAAAACGCCCCGTTTGGCCGCTGGTTTTATCGAGCAGCATTCACGATGGCGAGAAACGACTCGGCCTTAAGGCTGGCCCCGCCGACCAGCGCGCCATCCACGTCAGGCTGCCGCATGATTTCGGCCGCATTGTCCGGTTTCACGCTGCCGCCGTATTGGACGACCAATTGTTCCGCCGCCGGCGCTCCGAGTATGCCGCCAATCTGGTCCCGGATGAAGGCATGTGCCTCCTGGGCCTGGGCCGGCGACGCCGTCTTACCCGTCCCAATGGCCCACACGGGTTCATACGCGATCGTCAACCGCGGCGCAACCGTCGGTGACACCGCTTCCAGCCCCGCTGTGAGTTGCCGGCGTAGAACATCATTGGTCTGGTTGCCCTCGCGCTCGGCAAGTGTTTCGCCCACACAGAGAATGACATCCAGGCCGGCTTCCATCGCCAAGCGCAGCTTGCAATTGATGAAATCGTCCTGCTCGCCCAGGCCATGTCGCCGCTCCGAGTGACCAACGATCACATAACGACAACCCACATCCCGCAACATGTCCGCACTGACTTCACCAGTGAACGCGCCTTCCTTGGCCGGGTAAACGTTTTGCGCCCCCAGGGCGATGGGAGTGCCTTTCAACGTTTCGGCGATGACGGCCAGATACGGAAATGGCGGGCACACGGCGACCCGCACGCGGTCGTCCTCGACACCGGACGCAATGGCCATCGCCAATACGCGGCCGGATGACGACGACGTGTACATCTTCCAATTCCCAGCAACGAACTTCTGACGAGGCATTGCGATTGTCTCCGCGACAAGTCATTAGTTTCACAGATCACAATTGATGCCGAATCGCCCAAAGCGCGGGGAACATCGGCAGGAACAGCGATTTCTTCAGGAACTCGACGCCCAGTGATCCACCCGTTCCCTGCTTGCTGCCGATCGTGCGTTCGACGAGCTTCACGTGGCGATAGCGCCACTCCTGCAAGCCTTCGTCGAAGTCGGTCATCAGTTCAAACAGCACTTCCATGTCGGGACGGGATTTATACAGCCGCACCAGGCCGTCTTCCACGACCGGGTGGCTCATCGCCGGCAGCGTGACGTCGCGCTGTTTGATCTCCGGCGGTATCGTCACCCCGGCTTTTTCAAGGAAGACATACAGCGCATCGTTGATCGATGGCTCGTTCAGCCGCTTCTTCAACCCTTCGACCGCAATCGCGTCCGGCTGATGCTTGAGCATGTCGCCGCGCTTGTAGCCGAGGAAGAACTCGATCTCGCGGAACTGGGCCGACTGAAAGCCCGAGGCCGTATCGAGCCGCTCGCGGAAGCTGTTGAACGACATCGGCGTCAACGTCTCGACGATATTGAACTGCTCGATCAACGTATGCATGACGGCGACAAGTCGCTTGAATCCCGTCACTGCCTGCCATAACTCGCCAGCGTTCAACTCATCGCGCACCCGCTCCAACTCATGTACCATCAGCTTGAACCACAACTCATACGTCTGATGCACGACGATGAATAGCAGCTCATCATGCTCTTCCGGATTGGACTTCGGCTCCTGCAAATCGAGCAGTTGGTTGAGCTTCAAATAGGTGGAATAGGTAAGTTCATTCATCGCTTGAGCAACCACACAACCAGGGCCGACGCCGCCGCGAACAAGCACGTCGCCGCGAAGATGACGATGCTGCTTTGCCGATTGGCGCGGGCCAGGGCATCGGCATACGGGATCCGGGTGAACTCAATCATGGTATAGAGCGGCAGGTAGGTGCGCGGGGCGAGCTTGTGCAGCAACACATCCAGCTTCTTTTTCAACACGAATAGCGGTGAGCCAACCCGGTCGCGCATCTCGATGAAGTTGGCGAAGCACAAGTCGGCCAGCACGTCGGCATTTCGTTTCCGCCGCGACTCGTAGTCGGAGAATGCCGCCTCAGTCTTGTCACCGTGTTTGTGCAGGCACTCCACCAGCACCGAGCAATCCTCGAATGCGGCATTCATGCCCTGGCCAAGAAAAGGCACGACGGCATGGCAAGCGTCGCCAACTAAGGCGACGCTTGCGCCGACATGCCACGGCTGGCAACGGATCGTCACCAACGAGCCGACGGGATTTTGCAGGTAACTCGTGCCAAGGTCAGGAATCAACGGCACCGCATCCGGGAACTGTTGCTCGAAATATGTAATGACATCGCGCTCGTTGGTCAGCCTCGCGAAGCCGTGCGGGCCGTCGTACGGCCAGAACAGCGTACATGTAAACGACCCATCAGCATTGGGCAGGGCGATCATCATGTAGTCGCCGCGCGGCCAGATGTGCAGGGCGTTTTTGTCAAGTCGCCAGCCGCCGCCCTCGGCCGGGGGAATGCTGAGTTCCTTGTACCCATGCGTGAGATAGCTCTGCGAGAACTCAAACCGGTCGAGCTTTTGCAACGACGTGCGTACCGCCGAGTAAGCGCCATCCGCGCCGATGACACATGACGATTGTGTGCGCGCGACACCCGTGCCGGTCTCGAACTCCAGCGTACCGTCATTAACTTCGTAATTCGTGCAACGGTAATCAAAGAACATGCGCACGCCAGGCAGTTGCCCGGCCACTTCGACCAGTAACTTATTCAATCCACCGCGCGACACGGAGTGCAACGCTTCGGTGTCGTCTTTGCCATACGGCTGATAAACCAGCGGCCCGGCCACCGGATGAATCATCCGCCCGCGCATCAGCACGGAGGATTGCACGACACGATCCTTGAGGCCGATCTCATCAAGTGCATGCAACCCGCGCACGGAAAGTGCCAGATTGATCGAACGCCCACCCTGTGGCCCTGTGAGCCGCGGGTCCGGCCGACGATCATAAAGATCAACGCGCCGGCCAGCTTTGGCCAACGCACAAGCCAAGAGTGTACCGGCGAGGCCGGTGCCAACAATCGTGAAATCAGGTGGAGGGGATGCGTTGGCCATTGTTCCGTATTCGACCCCGGAGGGGTCGCAGCTATTAGTGACCGTCTTAGAAATCAAGAGGTAGTGGCGACGTTCGAATGTCGCCACAGGCTTTTGTGAGCCACCATGGCGTTAGCGATGGTGAGCAGCTTGTGGGCGACGGCGATCAGGGCTGACTTG
>JANNLP010000370.1:0-8501 GCA_031396905.1 Gemmataceae bacterium | reverse complement strand
GCCATCGCATCATCGACGGCCGTCGCGAGATGTCGCCATCCGCGCAGTCGCGCAGTCGGATCATATTTTCGCAGCGGCATCGGTTGGCTCTCGGTCGCTGGTCCACCCATAACCACGTAGAGCGGATGGGCCAACTGCGGGTAGTGCGACAAGAGCGTGATTGTGAGTCCCATCATCGCGGCGATTGCGAATCCCACGGACATCACTTGTCGATAACGCGGCCCGGCCGAATGCAATCGATCCAGCCACCAATCCACGGCTAACACCAAGCCGCCGACGTAAGCGGCAATGGGCCAGTTCAGTTGTCCCGGTGTTCGAAGTGTGGCCAACAGGAACACCGCGAACATCGGCACTGATAGCCACCATAGATAGAGCCGTCCGGGGTCGCGCGCCTGCCCTGGCCGATTCACCCACATCGCGCCGGCCCAGGCGATGAACCAGTAAACGAGCAACATCCCGGCCTGTTCGGCGATAAATCGCAATGGGCCGAACAATCGCCAGTGATTTGTCACACCGGTCGCTTGCGTGCCGACATGTCGCAGCGTGATCCAATCGTGTTGAATGTTCCAAATCAGGATCGGCACGCAACATGTCGCGGTGATGGCGCATGCCACCCAAAATCCGGGCCTCAAGAGAATATGGCGATGCGTGCGGCAACTTAAAAGGAAGATCGCGGCGCAAGGCAACCACAGGACCATTGTGTACTTAGCAAGAATGCCGATGCCAACGGCTAATCCCAGCGCGGGCCACGCCCATGCCTTGCCGCGCAAAACAGCAGCATGACCAAAGACCAGTGCCCAGGCCCAGCAACACGTAAACGGGGCATCGATGGTCATAAGCGATCCACCGGCAGCGATCACTGGCAGCGTCATGCCAATGAGTAGTGTTGCCAGCGCTTTTCGTTCGTTCTTTGTGACTTGAATGGCGAGAATGTAGACAGCGACGAGCATGCCGGCATTGCAAAATACCGCGGGCAGCCGCACGGCCAGCATCGGTGAGCCGACGAGCCGCTGCGACGCATCACCGAACAACTCGCAACTGAGGCGTATCATCCACGCCACCAACGGGCCTTTGCTGTAGTAGCTCCAATCCAGCCGCCGTGACCAATCCCAATAATGTGCTTCGTCGGCGGCCAAGTCGAGGGGACAGCGTGCAAGCAAATACGCCAGGTGAACCGCAATGGTCGCGAGCATCAGCACGGCGGCAGCAACGCGCTCCCGTGGCCAGGTTCGTGGCCACGTATACGAACCCAGCGACAATCCAATCGCCTGACGCACCTGCGGACTCCTTCCAAATGGTCGCCGCATTGAACCCGCAGGCCCGGTACCCGTCAATCGCAGTCTCCGCACGCCAGGGGTTGGGCGAAGACGGGGAAAGATAGATAATACGGGAGTTGCCCGGAGACGTTGATGACGGCCCTGCTGTTGTTTTTTCTCCTGTTGTTCGTCGGGCTGGCAGTCGTGTTGGCCATCGTTGCGTCGTTGATGCACACCAGTTTTTATGAGCAACCGCTCGAGGGAATCACATGGCGCGCACCAACTGCCGCCGCCGGGATCATTGCTTTCCTGGCTTTGTGGGCGTTCATCGAGTTCAAAGCGCCCGGCCGCTTCGACACGTTCTTTCGCTACAGCGCATCGAATGATCGCCAGTTCGAACAATTCTGGTCGGAGAAAAAGTCCGAAGCCGGCACCACGGAAACACTGTTTCGAAGCCGAGTTATCCCGCCTGGCCGCGTGGAATATGTCGATGCCAATGGCCGAGCCTGGCGACGCTCCGACTCCGGTGTGGTCACCGCGATCATCGTCGAAGAAGATGGTGAACGCCGACGCTTCGTTGCCCAGCTCGATTCCGACTACACGTTTTTCCGTGACCCTTCCGACCCCAACAGCGCAACGGAAGTTAAATACATCGAAGACGGTGGCAAGCGCCGTGTGATGACCGAAGGCAACATCGGCACGCTGTCCAACACGCGCTTCGGGACGTTGTTCCTCAACTTCCTTTTCAACTTTCTGTTGCTGGTTGTGTGGATCATTGCCATCGGCCTGGGCCTCGAATTGGGTTGGTGGCACGCCATCGTGATTGGAACGATTGGCTGGTTGCTGACACTGCTGTTGATTTGGCCGCCGCTGCAGAGCTATGTCGCGGCACTGCCTAAACTCGCGCCCGTGGAGGAACTCGCCCATTGCCGTACGACGGCCACTTTGGTTTGATACTCCGTACACCCTTTTGGAATACACCCATGCTGGCCCGGCTGCGAACCTTTGCTCTGACCGGCATCGACGCTGTTCCAGTCGAAGCCGAAGTTGATGCGGCCGCGGGTGTGACCAAGCTCATCCTTGTCGGCTTGCCCGAACAAGCCGTGCGCGAATCAATCCATCGCATCGAGCGTGCGATGGCCAACCTCGGCTACCAGTTGCCTCAGGGTCGCACCATCATCAACCTGGCGCCGGCCGACTTGCCTAAATCTGCCGGGGCGTTTGATCTGCCGATCGCGCTGGGCATGTTAGTCGCCACGCGGCAAATCGCGGCGGAATCGCTTGAACACACCGGCACCGTCGGCGAACTTGCATTGGACGGTAGCGTACGTCCGGTGAAGGGTGTCCTATCAATGGCGATGGCCGCCCGCGACCTCGGTATGAAGCGGCTATTGGTGCCGACCGCTAATGCCGCGGAAGCCGCCGTCGTCCGCGAAATCGAAGTCTTTGCGGTCGGCACGTTGGGTGATGCCGTCGGTTTGCTGACCGGACACATTCAAGTCGAGCCATTCGCCAGCGGGTTCCTCGACGACCTCTTCGCGCAGTTGAACAAATACGATGTTGACTTCGCCGATGTGCGCGGGCAGGAAACGGCTAAGCGAGCGTTAGTGGTCGCCGCAGGCGGTAACCATAATTGCCTGATGATCGGGCCACCCGGCACTGGCAAGACGATGCTGGCACGGCGCTTGTCCACGATCCTGCCGCCATTGACACCGGATGAAAGTCTCGAAACCACACGCATCTACAGCGCCATCGGCCGACTTGATCCGGGTCAGGCCCTGATGACCACGCGACCGTTCCGCAGCCCGCATCATACGGTCAGCGACGCCGGCATGGTCGGCGGCGGTGCCGTGCCGACGCCCGGCGAAATTTCGATGGCTCATCACGGCGTATTGTTTCTCGATGAGTTGCCCGAGTTTCAGCGGCGCACGCTGGAAGTGTTGCGGCAACCGCTCGAAGAAGGCCGTGTCACCATATCGAGAGCTTTAGCTTCATCGACATTTCCCGCCAGCTTCATACTCGTTGCAGCTATGAACCCGTGCCCATGTGGTTTTCTGGGAAGCCCGCAGCGGCCGTGTAAGTGCGCGCCGCCACAGGTTGAAAAATATCTCGCCAAAGTCAGCGGCCCGCTGTTGGACCGCATCGATATGCACATTGAAGTGCCGGCCGTGCCGTATCAGGAGTTGGCCGGTACGACCGACGGCACGACCAGCGCCAAAATGCGCGAACAAGTCAATCAATCGCGGGCCATGCAGGTCGAACGCTTCCGCAACGACCGAATCAAATGCAATGGCCGGATGACGGGACGGCAGTTGCGAAAATACGCAACACCCAGCGAGGATGGCCAAAGCCTGATGAAATCCGCGATGGAAAGTCTGGGCCTCAGTGCCCGCGCCCACGATCGGATCCTGCGCATGGCCCGGACCATTGCTGACTTGGCGGGCAGCGAAACGGTCATCGCGGAACATGTGAGCGAAGCAATCAACTACCGGACGCTGGATCGGAAATTGTGGGCACGATGAATCTACTGCGGCACGCCATTCGATGGTGGTGCCACCGGCAGCGGTAAGTCTTCCAGCACGGCAATGTGCAGAATGCCCAACGTCACGATGTGATCGTAATCACTTTGTTCGGCTGACTTCGTTGTTGCCACGCCGACCGTCTGTTTGGCGACGATGACTTGTTCGGGATGCCAGACATCCACCGAAAAACCGGCACTGGTGATCACTCGAAACGGCATGAACGGTCGCATTTGCAACCGCGAACGCATATGCGCTGCACTAATCATGTTTTGATCCTACCACAATAGTCCCATCAACGAATGAAAGCCCAGCCGTTGTAACGGCTGGGCTTTGCCGCGTCAATTACTTGACCTTGGTCAATTTGAGTTCCATCGTCTTGATGTCTTTGCCGCCTTCAATCTTGTAGAAGGTCTTCATGATGGAGCCGTCGGCGTTGACGACCGCAACTTCCTTGGACTTCTCCATGGACCCTGACATGGCATTGAACATGTCGCTGTTCCAGGTCAGTGTCTTGGTCTTCGCGTCCCACGTGCCTTCGCCGGTCGTCAGGCTCGTTGTCATCGAGTCGATCCAGGAGTACCAGTATTTCTTCTTGTGGTTGCAATAGCCCTGCCAGGCCTTGCCTTCGAAGGGCATGCCGCCTTCGGCACTCTTCACGTGCTCGCTGTAAAAACGGCCGTCCATTAGCGTTTTGCCTTCGGCCGTCCCGGCCATCTCCATTGGTTCGCCTTTGGGGTCCATCCAGAACTTCATCTTGTAGGTCCACTTGCCGACGAAATGATCGAATACTTTGTGTGCGACGCCGGGCGTGGCATGTTTCATCATGCCTTCCATATCCGGCTCGCCGCTCTTTTTCTTGTCGTCGCCGGATAGGTTGCCGACGAGCAAAAGCAGGGTGGCAGTCAGAGTCAGCAATCGTGCCATCATCTCGCGAATCTCCCACGGGTTTAGAGGCGATCAAAGTTCTGCGGACATTAGTACCGAATCTCTTGGGGGTCGCAAGGTCGGCAGGTTACATTTGTTCAGTGAATTTGCTAGCGCAACCAGCATTTTCGGATTGTTTGGAAAATTCCAGCAACCCAACTCAGTTGGGCATGGCGCTGTCAGCTGACGGTTGGGACTCGATCACATCGTGTTACCTGGCTCCGATTTACAATTGGGACACGTGGTACGCCGTGTACAGCGGCAATCAGATGGGCAAAGCCGGTTTCGGGATCGCTGAATCGGAGCAATGACAATGTTCGTGCGAAAATCATAAGTTCTACTCTGGACGCACACAACCTCTTTCGCCATAATCCTTTCGGACACGACCATACAACTGCGGCGAGGCTCAATTGAGACGATTGGCGATCATTCGTTTGTTTCTGGCGGCGGCAATTACGCTTGCCGCCTTTCCCATAGCCTGGGGCTGGACGCTGCTAACACCCATGGTTCTGTCCGAAGTCAATTACTATTGGGCCAGCATCCTGGTTGCCTGTGTCGCCGCGACATTCATGCTCACGCGCCGCCAAGGCGGCATTCTTGCCGGCGTGCGTTGGATTCGTTGGGTGGTGATTGGCGTGGCCGTTTGTTGGGTATCTGTTCTTGGCACATTTGCCGGGTTGTCAATCGTGCCGACGGCGTCGTTCCCGGCATTTCTTACCGTGTTTGTTGTGTCGAGTATTTGGCTGCCTTGCACGGCATGGCTCGCTTACAGTGGCTCCATCCCGAGATCCAAGTGGATCGCGCTTGGCGTCATGCTGGCATGCATCGGGTTGTTTCCGGCGCTGGTCCGCGTCGATGGCATGACCGGCGACCTGAAGTTGGAGTTGGCCTGGCGCGCATCGCCGCGACGCGACTTTGCCAGCCAACAACGTGACGCCGTTGTTCAGGCCCCCGTGAGCATCGGCCCTGTTGGCCCAGATGATTCGCCGCAATTTTTCGGGCCAAACCGCAATGGCACGTGGCCCAGTCTTCGCCTTACTGACTGGGCGGATTCGCCGCCGACCGAAGTCTGGCGCCGCGCCGTCGGCCCGGGGTGGTCGAGCGTTGCCGTTGTCGGCGGCTATTGTTTCACCCAAGAACAGCGCGGCGAGGATGAGTGCGTGACGTGCTACCGCCTCATGGATGGCTCGCAAGTTTGGACTCACGCTGAGAAAGCACGCTTCAACTCCAGCATGGGCGGAGATGGTCCGCGAGCCACACCGACAATTGCCGCCGGTCGCTGCTATGCTGTCGGCGCGACCGGCAAGCTGAATTGCCTTGATGCCGCCTCTGGCAAAAAAATCTGGGGTGCGGACTTGTTGCAGGAGTTTGGCGGCGAAAACCTAATGCACGGAGTGTGCAATTCGCCGCTGGTCGATGGCGAGCGGGTGTTTGTGTGTCCACCCGGTGAAGCAGGACCAGGCCTGGTTGCTTATCATCGGGATACCGGCGCACGACTTTGGTCCGCCGGCTCTCAGCGCGCGAGTTATAGTTCGCCTGCGGCATGGGAAGTCGGCGGCGTCAAACAAATCGTGATTCACAATTCCGAAGGACTGGCTGGCCACGATCCAACGGATGGAAAACAACTTTGGCTCTTCGCGTGGACCAACGCGGAGCATATCAACGCTTCGCAACCAGTTCTGGATGCTGCCGGGCCGAGTACCGCGCTGGTGACCACTGGCTACGGCACCGGAGCCGCACTCATTCGCGTGAAACGAGATGGGCCGGACCTTTGGACTGCTGAAAAGGAATGGATGAGTCCCAAAAAGTCATTGAAGACCAAGTTCACGTCCGCAGTCGTCTACGAAGGCAACGCCTACGGCTTGGACGACGGCATCCTGGCCTGCGTGGATGTGGTCACCGGAAAACAACGCTGGAAAGATGGCCGGTATCAACATGGCCAACTGATCCTTGCCGGAGATCGATTGATCGTACAAGCCGAGTCGGGTGATTTGGTGATGGTGACGCCGAACGCCACCGCGCTAAAGGAAACGGGCCGTGTTGCGGTTTTCAGCGACAAATCCTGGTCCGTTCCCGTCATCGCCGGCCGCTATCTCATTGTCCGCAACGACCGCAAAATGGCGTGCTATGAGTTGGCGGGGCGATAGAATTGCCTCGTCCACAGTCAACGATCACTCGCACGAGCCATTGAAATGTCGCAAGCGCTGCCGGGGCCGCATCGTTATTTGCACCGCATTCCGGCGACGCCGTTGGTGCCGGTGAAGCTGGGCGACCATCCGGCCATTTGGTGCAAGCTGGATTTTCTGAACCCATCCGGATCCACGAAGGATCGCATCGCCAGGCACATTTTGGAAAAGGCGTGCCGGCAGGGCCGTATCAAACCCGGTGATACCGTGATCGAAGCGTCGAGCGGCTCCACCAGCATCGCGCT
This sequence comes from Gemmataceae bacterium, assembly GCA_031396905.1. Taxonomy (GTDB): domain Bacteria; phylum Planctomycetota; class Planctomycetia; order Gemmatales; family Gemmataceae; genus JAIBBI01. The sequence goes on along the minus strand of JANNLP010000370.1, from coordinate 1,368 downwards.
GGCGCTGGCGTGCGCGCAGATGGGGTTTCGTTTTATCGCGGTGATGCCGGAAGGCGTCAGCGATGAGCGGCTGCTTATTATTCGTGCATACGGTGGTGAAGTGCGGTTGACGCCCAAGGACGATGGCATTCGCGGAGCCATTGCGGCGTCAGAGAAATTAGCGTCCGAACTCAAGGCGTTTCTGCCGCAACAGTTTTCCAATCCGGATAATGCTGAGGCACATCGGCTCGGCACGGCCCGTGAGGTGATTGATCAAATTCCGGGCGGCGTCGTCGATGTCGTGGTCAGCGGTGTGGGTACCGGTGGCACACTGGTCGGTTTGTACCACGGCTTTGCCGAGAGCGGCGGGGATGTGGTACCTGTGCTGGCGCGCCCGGTCAACGTCACTGGCAATATGGAAGTGGAATGTTGCAGCTTCAGCTCCCGCATTCCCGGCGTGGTGGACAGTCTTTCCACAATCTTCCGCGAGGCGGACTTACCGGGCTTGATGACCGTGGAAATCAACGATGATGTCGCTTTGGCAACCGCGCGGCAGTTGATCGCGGCCGGGTTCCCAATTGGGCCGAGTTCCGGACTGAATTATGCGGCGGCCATTGAAGCTGCGCGCCGCCTTGATCAGACTGATGTCCAAATCGTGACAGTATTTCCGGATCGCATGGAACGTTATTTCACGACCGAGTTGTTCCGGCCGCTACGGTAGCCCGCGTCTCCACTTAATATCATGTACTATCCGATGTCAGCGTGTTTCCACGGGAATTCCGATGTTTGACGGCATTCAGAAGAAGCTCGGCGACGCCTTCAAGAAGCTTCGCGGCCGGGGTCGGCTCAGCGAGGCCAATATCCGCGACGGAATGCGCGAGGTGCGGACAGCGTTGCTCGAAGCCGACGTGAACTTTGACGTCGTCAACGCCTTCATTCAGCGCGTCACGGAGCGGTCGCTGGGCCAGGAAGTCATCTCGCGGATTGACCCCAGTGAGCAGATCATCCGCATTGTTTACGACGAACTCGTTGCGCTGATGGGTCCGGTCGATCATCGCATACCGTTTGCCAAAGATCGGCCCACAATCCTGATGTTGTGCGGTTTGCAGGGCCAGGGCAAAACGACGACGGCCGCCAAGCTGGCGCTCATGCTCAAAGAGCGCGGGCGGAAGCCATTGATGGTCGCAGCCGACTTGCAGCGGCCCGCTGCCGTCGATCAGTTGAAGGTGCTCGGCGAACAAATCGATGTGGCGGTGTATTCCGAGACCGGCTCCGATCCGGTGACGGTGTGTCGTAATGCCGTCGGCGTGGCGAAGCAACGACTGCTCGACACGATCATTCTCGACACGGCCGGGCGGCTGCACGTCGCCGAGATGCCGATGGACGAGT
>JANNLP010000365.1:0-2028 GCA_031396905.1 Gemmataceae bacterium | reverse complement strand
GCGGCGTGCTGGCCGTGCTGATGGAGAATCAGGGCGAGTCATACTTATTTGGCATCGACCCGGCGACCGGCGTGACGAAATGGAAGGCCGCCCGACCGCTGCAAAACAACTGGAACACACCGCTGGTGCAATTGCGCGGCGGCGGTTACGAGTTTGTCGTGTCGTCGTACACGGATGTGGCGGCTTATGACGCCGCCACTGGCAAGCAGCGCTGGGCGTTTGAAGAGAAGCAACTTAATCCGATTGTCTCGCCGGTGGCTGCCGGTGAGATGTTGTTGATCCCGACGCGCGGCATGATCGCCATCAAGCCGGGCGGCAGCGGCGCGGAAGTCGTGTGGAAGGGCACGCAGTTAGGCGCGGACACGCCGACGCCGGTGGTGGCCGATGGGAAGATCTACACGATTGCGCGCACAGTGTTGAAGTGCGGCAACCTCGCCGACGGCAAGCAAGAGTGGGACCTGCGCATACCCGGTCCATCCAGCGCCTCACCGCTGTATGCCGACGGCAAGCTGTACCTGGTCAGCGAAGACGGCAAGATCACGGTCGTGAAGCCTGGTGCCGAGCCGAAGATCATTGCCACGAGTGAGTTGAAAGAAACGATCTTGGCTACGCCAGCGATTGCCGATGGCGCGCTGTTCTTCCGGTCGGATAAACATCTGTGGTGCTTTGGCGGAAAGAAGGCCGGGTAGCCGACGTATTGGGACGAATCCCGACTAGTACAGCACGTTGGTAAAACTCTGATCAAGTGAGCGGTAAAGCAGATTGTGCAAATTAGTAGCGGCGGCAGGGGCAATGAAACCGTCTGAGACTTCGAGAGAACCCACCACATTGGCGATTCGGCCGCTGAATTAGTGTCGTTACAAAGCCGTGACAGTGTAAAAGGTCATTCGGGTGTATGTTAGTCGTCGACTCACAGATCGCGCAACCACCAGGCTTAACGCGCTATACCCTTGATCGGAGAAAAGATGTCACCTCTCGTCTTGTTCAACTTTTGCAGCTTCTTACTTACGGGATTGCTCGGCCTCCCTAACCCGGCCGACGAGCCGGCGAAACGCGATCCATACTTTACGCCGACAGCGGGCAAGTCGACCACGCACATGCCGCGGGTGATCATTCGCAACATTCGGGAGGATCGCGCGGGGAACATCTGGTTTGCCACGTTTGGCGGCCCGATTCGCTATGACGGTAAAGTGTTTACGGACTTTTCAGAACAAGTGGGCCTGGCGAAGACACGCATCTTTTCGCTCTTGGAAGATCGATCGGGTGCACTTTGGTTCGGTTCAATCACCGGCGGCGCAACGCGCTACGACGGCAAATCGTTTACCAAGTTCACGGCCAAAGAGGGCCTGGCCAACAACGACGTGATGTGGATCTTCGAAGATCGCGATGGCAATATCTGGCTCGGCACCGGAAACGGCGCTTGTCGTTACGACGGCAAAGCGATGACCAACTTCACCACGAATGATGGGCTTGTCCATAACTCTGTCTATGCGATCACCCAGGATGCTTCGGGGCGAATGTGGTTTGGAACTCAGGGCGGCATTTGCTCCTACGACGGCAAGTCGTTTGCCAATCTCGCCGACCAAGTCGGACGATCGTTTGTGAATATTCGCTCGACGGCGGTGGACCGATCCGGAAACCTTTGGTTTGGCGGCCAGGAGGGCGCCTTCCGTTACGACGGCAAGACGTTGACGACTTTCACCTCCAAAGAAGGGCTGCTGGATGATTTTGTCGGCTCGATGATCGTCGATCACGCGGGCAACCTTTGGCTCGGGCATCCTGGGCAGTTTCCTAGTGGCCAAGGCGGCGGCGCGAGCCGTTTTGATGGTAAGTCCTTCAAGCATTTCACTCAGAAGGACGGCCTCAGCAGCAAGACCGTCTATTGCATGCTCGAAGACAAAGCCGGCAACATCTGGTTCGGCAGCGCCGACGCGGGTGCATGCCGTTACGACGGCAAGACCTTTACCAATTTCTCTGAAACCGATCCGCCTTCGTTACCAGCCAAGCCCGCGAACGATGCCAAGGCAG
>JANNLP010000307.1:0-10967 GCA_031396905.1 Gemmataceae bacterium | reverse complement strand
GGTGAAAGCAAACTTCATCGAGGAGTTTCGCCGTATTCGTGATGAACTAGCCACGGATAACGAAGTCGAAGACGCCAAGCGGTATCTCCTCGGCAGCATCCCGTTCCGCGTAACCACATCCGATCAGGTGGCCGAGCAACTGCTACAAATCGAGCGATTTCACCTGGGTTTCGGCTATCTCGACGAGTTTCGCAAGCGGATTAGTGCCGTCACCCCGGCCGATGTGCAGGCCGCCGCACGCAAGCACCTCGACCCGGATAAGCTGATCCTGGTCGCCGTCGGCGCGGTCGATGACAAGGGCCAGCCACTCCCGGCAAAAAAGCCGTAGAATACGAACATGAACAATGGATTAGTCCGCATTGGCTTGCCGCTGGCCATCGTGGTGGCGCTAGTATTCGGCGTCACCTATATGTCGCAGATCACGCCGGCTCCGCCTGCGCCCAAGCCGGTTGCGGGCATTACCAAAGCCGAACCGCAGGTGCTGATCGTGCCAAACGACAAGGCATCCTGGGATGGCGATGAACCGCCAGAAATGCCTGCCTATGCCCGTTACGCCAAGGAGATGGAACAGCGAACGGATGGGCATTACGACTTCTGGGTCGCTAATGTCCACGATGCATCGGCATCCATTGCGCTGAAGTCAAAGAGTTGCAAGTGTGCTGATGTGCAACTAGGCGTGGTCCCCGCCGAAGCTGTTGCTGAGTTTCTTGCCGCCCAATCGCCGCCGATCCAGGGAAAAGTGGAACGCGCAGCCGTTGAAAAACTCATGGTCGTCGCCGCGAACCAAAAGACGTTGACGAAAAACGTCGAATGGAAGCCGTTACAGGAACTCGACTCGGCAATGCAGGTGCCTGCCGCAGATGCCAAGACGGGGCTGCGGCTGGCCATTGTGCGGCTAGTATTTCATCCGAAGGATCCCGGCCACCTGATGATCGTGGCCGAGGTCAACCATGTGGTCTCCGGCAGCAAATCTGTTGTTCAAACCCGATTCGAAGTGCCGGTGGCGATGGTGCCGCCGGTCATGATGTATCCCGAAACGGCCAACGTCGGCGAGATTAATTCAGGCGATAAACGGCAAATTGATTTCGTGTTGTGGTCGGCGACGCGCGATTCTTTCCCGATCAAGCTGCCCGACTTGCCGGAAGATCCGACATTCGTCTTCAGCGAGCCGGTCAAGCTGGACGGCTCGGCCGTGGTCGCCGAGTTGATGCGCATGAAAGCCAGCCGCCCCGGCAGCAAGCCGCGCACCGGTTACAAAGTGTCTCTGACCATCAATGAAAGCCTGAATGACAAGTTACTCGAACTCGGGCCGCTTTCACGACGACTGATGTTCAATCCGGCCACCGAATTTGAAACCGTCTGCGAAACCAAGGGCACGGTGCGCGGCGATGTCCGGCTCATCGACGCCAACGGCGTCAATGCTGACCGCATCCGCCTCGGCGAATTCGAAGCGGATCGCGCGACATCGAAAACTTACAACCTTCAGGCCGCGTCGCCGGGAATGGAGTTTCGAGTAGTGTCTTGGACGCCTGCCGCGATAGTCCCCAAGCTGGAAGTGAAATCCGCTGCCGCGCAATTGTGGCAACTCAAAGTAGACGTTCCGCCAAACGCCATCGCCGGGCCATTGCCCTATGGCAGTTCCATCGTGCTGGAAACTGTCGGACAGAAGTCACGCCGCGTGCGCGTCCCGGTGGAAGGCAATGCAATGATTCGGTGATCAGGGAATCACCTCCACATCTTCGTCTGTACCGAAGCGAACCGGTCCACTTCCTGTTCCGTCGTGTAGAAGTGACCGGAGATTCGAATGATTCGCCCATCCGGCCAATCGGTGACCGGGATTTCGATACGGGCGTCCCAAAGTCGGCGGCGATTTTCCTCGGCCGGCAAGTCGGTCGGCACCCAGAACGCGGTCATGGACCCGTGCATGCGCGGATCGGTCGGCGTCACGAGTCGCAAGCCATCAATGCGATTGCGAACATACGTCGCTAGCTCGTGCTGCCGCTCGCGAATGGCATCGAATCCCCACTGGGCCTGAAAGTCAATCGCTTCGGGCACGGCCAGCCACGGGCACAGGTCGCGGGTGCCTTCGAACTCTAGGCGACGAGTACGTGGCGTCGAGCCGAATTCGTCTCGTGCATCTGGTTGTACAATTCCGTCTGACTTGTAACCCCAACTCACGTGCATTGGTTGCAGGCGATCCACGCTGTTCTTGCCCAGCACGAGAAAGCCGGTGCCCGTTGGCGCGAGCAACCACTTATGACCATTGCCGGCGTAAAAATCGCAGTCCAACACGTCAACCGCCAGTGGCACTACCCCGGCCGCATGGGCGCCATCCACGACCGACATGATGCCGCGGTGCCGCGCAAGGTCGCATATTTCCTTCGCCGGCACCACCATCCCGGTCGCCGCATAGACATGGGTGAAAAACAACAACTTGGTCCGCGGCGTAATTGCCTTTGCCACGGCATCGACTATCTCATCCGGCGAACGCGGCATCAGCGGCAATGCAAACGTCTTCAACTCCATGCCACATCGCTCGGCAAAACGTTCCCAACACCAGTGCATCGCACCATACTCGCGGTCAGACGTGAGAATCTCGCCACCTTCGAGGCTCAAACCGCTGGCCGCCATGTTGACTGCCGACGATACGTTTTGAGTGAAAATCAACCGCGTCGCATCCGTGCCGATAAAATCTGCCAACCGACGGCGTGCCTCCCACAATAGTGGTGGCGTTTGCCGCAAAATGAAGTCCATCGGCTCGGCTGCCTGTAGCCCCCGCAATTCACTGACACGCTCGAAGACTGTTCGCGGGCTGGGACCGAATGATCCCGTGTTCAAATTGGTCACACTCGGGTCCAGCATCATCGCCGCCCGGGCGGCCTTCCAATCCGGCTGATTCATGGCTGCTCCAGGAAACGATTGCGCAGCGTGCGCACGTTGGAAATGCTATGGCGCAATTGATTGTTAAGCAGCGAGGCGACGGGAGATTGCGGCATCGTACACAGCGACGGTCATGTTCGCAGTGCGTTCCCAGCTGAAATGTGCGGCGTGTTCACGGTTCCCACGGCGAAGGCCGTGCAACCAATCATTGTCGGTCGCGGCGATGTTTAGTGCGTCACGCCAACCGGCGATATCGTCGGCGGCGATGAAATGGGCGTGATTGCCAAGCACTTCGCGGTGTGCGGCCGCCTTGGATGCGAGAACGGCACCACCAGTCGCTAACATCTCCAGTGGCGGGAGGCCAAAGCCTTCATAATGCGATGGGAACACCATTGCCCGCGCCCCAGCCATCAGCGCTGGCCGGTCGGCATCTTGAATGTAACCGAGATGCCGGACGTTGCGGTGCCGGGCGGTGACATCGTAATATGCCGCAATGTCTTCAGCCTTCCAGCCCCAGCCGCCGGCGAGCAGTAACGGGCAGCGTTCGCGTACTTCGCTTGGCAGATCACACCATGCCTTCAACAGCATCATCAGATTCTTCCGTGGCTCAATGGTGCCGACGTAAAGCAGATACTGATCCGGTAGATGCAGTCGTTGTCGCAATGAAACGACATCACGATCCGCGAAGAACTCTGGACCCACACCATTGGGGACGGCATGGACAAGATCCGGTGCGACACTGAGGTGCGTCATCACTTCCTGGCGAACGGCTTCTGAAACAGTAATAATGCGGGCTGCATCGGCGACGGCGCGACGAAAGGCGCTCTCATGCCGGCGGACCCGGTCAGCCGGATGCCATTGCGGATGCAGCAACACCGACAGGTCGTGAACCGTGATGATTGTTGGCAGCCGACTCGGTAACGGTAGGAAATTGGGTTCGTGATAAAGGTCGTAGCGAGCTGACGAGTGTGCCGCATAGAACCACGAACCGACTGCTTGACGCCCAAGCGACTTAGCGGCGGACAGCATAGCTCGCTTAGCAGCGCCTTGAGCAACACTCCGCCGGTCAGTAGATTGTGGGACCAACCGACCTACGGCCTCGTTCGGAAACTTGGTAAATTGCCCCGGTCCAAGCTGGCGCGACATCACTTCCGCCAACCGGGCGGAGTAATGACCAACGCCGGTCTTGGCTTTGAGTGTTGCCAGAGTGTTAAAGACCACTCGCATAAATCATTACCGCGGACGCGGTTGGCTCCATTGGCGGTAAATGGCATCGCCTGTTGGATGCGCCAGGCGTTCCGCGACCAACCAGGGTAATCGCATTGCAACCTCCGCTGCGGCCCGGGCCAACCCGAAGACATGTTGGGTGCCAACTTTGGAGCGACGGATTGAGCGAAAAGCAGCTCGCGCAATTCGCGCGATCATTCCTAGACCCGTTGCGGTCGCAAGCCACAGAGGGGCATGTTTCAGACTGACGATGGTCCGGTTGCGCTCGACATAGCGTGCTTGCATCGGCGAAGAGACACCGATGCTGCAACCGAAAGCATGATGAACTCGAGCCGCCGGCGCGTAAACGAAGCGCCAACCTTTTTGTCGTGCTCGCCAGGAAAGTTCCAAGTCTTCGTAATACATGAACAAGTCGGCATCGAAACCGCCGAGTTGTTGGATCATGGCACGGCGTAACAACAGGCCTGCGCCGCAACCACCGAAAACCTCGCCCGCCGGTCGATCGATTTCGTAGCCATTGCGGCGCAGGTCGCGGTCCCCGGCGCGGCCATCGCTGTACAACTCCAACCCGGTGGAATTGACAATGTTCGGCTGATTTCGAAACACGAGATGCCCGGCCACGCCGCCAGTGTCTGGCGATAAATTCCCGGCACGTACGCTTTCGCTCAGCCAATGCGGTTCGGCGGATGCGTCGCTATTCAGCAGCGCCAGCCACTCGCCGCGTGCCACGGCGAAACCCGCATTATTGCCGCCGGTAAAGCCCAGGTTTTTAGGGAGTGACAAAGTGCGCACTCGGGGAAACTCACGGCGAACGAATGCGAGGGACTGATCGGACGATGCATTGTCGACGAGGATGACTTCATAGCGCGGTCGCGGATAATCCTGGGCCTGCAACGATTGCAAGCACTCACCCAGCAGCGTTCGACCGTTGTAGTTGACGACAATGATGGACACGAACGGAAGCATGAGGTGTTTCAGGCCGCTGCCGCCAGCGGTTGCAGCGAATGTTGTTGATATGCTTTAACGACCGTTCCGGGTGTACCTTCGAGTTTGACCCGTCCGTGATCCATCCACAGGCAGCGCGTGGTCAGGTTGGTCAGAGATTGCAGATCATGACTGACCATCACGATCATTCGGGCCTGCGACATCATGGCGCGAATGCGCTGGCCGGCCTTCTGTTGAAACGCCAGGTCGCCGACGGAGAGCACCTCGTCCACGATTAGGATTTCCGGTTCGATGGCTGTGGCAATTGAGAACGCCAATCGCACCATCATGCCGGCCGAATAGTAGCGCACAGGCATGTCGAGGAATTGGCCCAACTCCGAGAACTCCGCAATCCGATCCACTTTGCCTCGGATGGACTTCGGTGTCTCACCCTGCAAATAGCCGCGATTGTGGATGTTCTCCCAGCCATTCGAGTCCAATTCAAAGCCGAGCGCAATGTCGAACAGCGACGAAATGCGGCCGACCACCCGGCGTGAGCCGGAGCTTGGCGGGTAAATGCCTGCCAACAATTTCAGCAGCGTGCTTTTCCCGGCACCGTTGTGTCCGAGGATGCCGAGACGCTCACCCTCGGCGACACGCACTGATACATTCTTCAGCGCATGCACGTGCATGATTGGGTTGGACGACCGCTTGAACATGCCGCGAACGAGGAACTCCTTCAGGGTCAGCCGCTTGAATTGGCGGACCCGGAACTCCAGACTCACGCGATCGAGATCGATCAGCACCATGCGTTTGGCAAGTCCCCTAGAGGTGAAAGATGAGTTTCGCCTGCATCTTGTGCAAGACTGTTGCCGCAAGGCTGGCGGCTACGGCGGTCATGCCGATCGCCCAGCCAAATGTCGCCACCGGCGGAGGCGCGCCATCCAACAGCGGAGCGCGGATCAGTTGCATGAACGGCACCAGCGGATTGAAGTTCAACAGCCACGCCGATGGATGGCTCGCCACGTCACTCATCCGATAAATGATCGGTGTGAGGTAAAACAAAATCTGGAAGCCCACTTCAGCGAGATGTTGCGTGTCTTGAAAAAACACATTCGACGTGCCGGCTAGCACAGCCAGCGACCATCCAAATACGAACAACACGAGCATGGATGGGAACAAGCTGAAGTAAGCAGCCGGTGCGGCAGCACCGCGCATGATGCCGACAATCACCGTCAGCACCATAATCGCCATCGTGAAGTGAAAGAACGCTCCGATGGTAGTTCGTAGCGGATACACGGCAAGCGGCAACGGACATTGCCGGATGTATGGCTCGCCGAGGAAGAACGACTGGCAGCCTTGCAGGGCGCAGCCGATCATGAAGTTCCAGCACACCAGACCGGTGAGCAGGTGCGGCACATAATTGCTGACTTGGGCGTTTTGCAGGATTTGTGAGAAAACGAGACACAAGACGGCCGTCATCGCCAGCGGTTGCAGCAACGACCAGCCTAAACCGAGAACGGACCGGCGGTAGCGAGTGCGGAGGTCCATCCGCACCAGCGACAGCCAAAAGTGTCGAATCCGCCAAACGTGCGAAGCATAGGTGAACATAGGGCATCCGTGCCCGGTGGCAGACGGCGAGGGGTCAGCCCCGCATCCGCCGGATCGCATCCGTGAGGCGTTTAATTACCAAAGCCGGGGCCGGTAGTGAAGAGGAAAATGGCGAACGAAGCCGTAATGTCAACCCATCCGACCGAAAAGCGACACCATTGGCGTTAACACCGGGCGTTGAGGTAAACAGGGTAATTTGCGGCGAAAGTGTTTTAGGCATCGAATCCGTTGCGATGACGACGTGAGGAATAGTCGAAAGATGATGCTGCGCTACTGGCGATAGATCGTCCGCTGCCGACCCAGACGATACTACGGCATCGGCTTCACCACGAGAAAGCATGGTTTCCGCCGCGAATTCTCGACTAAACGAGACCGGATACCCACGATGAAACCCCACCGCGCGAGTGTAACCAGTCTGCCAGCGCGTGACTTGCGATTGGCCCGCCGCATTAAACGGCGATCCGAGATCGATGACGCGACATCGGGTGATGAGGTTCACGTCACGGGCCAGCGCTTGCAACGCCACTTCCAGCCGTGCATCGCCATGATGGACAATGACGGCATAGTTCGCCTCGCGCAATTGCCGTGCTAATGCAACAACATGTTTCGATGTCTCGATGTTTTTACCTTGTACCAGCGCTCGCAAGGACCAGATAGTGTCGATGCCATCATCCATCGTCACGGTCTCGACCGACCGATCCCGGCGAATGCGCTCAATCACTCGCTCCTGATGCCGCCACCAGTTGCTTTTGAGGTCGCATCGCCAATAAATAATAAAGTCGGCACGTTGAATCACTTCACCCCAGGTGCAGCCGGACGAGCCGACGCCGGGAAAATATGTCGTGGGGTCTTCGCCGTCGCCACCGGAATCGAGACATGCGCCTAAGACATCAGATAGCGCCACGGCCTCGCGCTGGCCATCGACGCACAGTTTCGCCAATCCGAATAACAAAGGAAAACGGGCGGTGACGAGCAACCTGGCAGCTGCATCAATGGCATCATCGAGTTGAGCCGGATTTCCTTCTACGAGTGCCGGGGCCGGTGGTTGGAATCTCGACGTTGCTTCGATCCAGTTTGCACCGTGCGTACAGGCGTTTTCTAGACCTCCATCAGGCCTGACGATTACGTCGTCGCAAAGACAACCGCATGCCAAGCATGTGACATCGTTCATGCTTTTGAGTCCATCGCGTAGGCCTTCTTCAGCCACTTTTTCACCTCGGCCGTGATGTCCTTCACCGATGTAATCGCGAAGCGATGCGTGATTCGGTCCTTCTTGGCATAGCCGCCGGTATCGATGAGTTTGCCAATGGCTTTAGTGTCTTTGAGCGCGAGGCCAAAGTCGATGCGCGTGCGAGTTGTCGGCTTGATCTGGGCGAAGACATGGTTGCGGTATAACGGCACGATGGTCTTGCACGGGCAGGCTTTCACATCTTTGGCGATTGAAAAACACAGATCCAGGAGCGCGTCGTGAATGGGTTTCAAAGCCGACTTCGGCCCCGCATACATATCCTTGACATAAATCTCGGCCATTTGTAGATACTCATCCGGATTTTCTTCGGCCATTCCCATCGGGTTGCCTAGTGTCCGTTCCGCCAGCCACCATGCGGTGTTGGTACCCAGGCCATATTGCGCCTTAAGCCAGTTGCGTGCCTCCTTCTCGGTGCCCGGGCCATCGCGGCGAATGTGGTCAAGCCACTCCTCAAATGTCCGGCCCGTCTTCGCCGGCAAATCCTTAATCCACTTTTGTACCATCGCCACGCCGGGGTGAACGCTGTAGATGCTCTTTTTCTTCGCCATGTCATGCCTCCGCCAGTGACAGAAGGTTTTACTATGGCGGAATGCGCTAACGCAAACCCGATTCGGTGAAAATCAACCGCTATACTGACGATGATGATTGACGCCAAAGGCCAACGAGTATCACATGAGCGATGCACCGAGTTTTGCGGCGGCTTTGGGACGCATCCCCAGCGGGTTGTTCATTCTAACAGCCGGTGTCGGCGACGAAGCCTCAGGCATGTTGGCGAGTTGGATACAGCAATGTTCGTTTGAGCCGCCGCTTGTGTCCGTTGCCGTGAAACGCGATCGACATTTTACGATGCTTCTCAGTACCGAAGCGCCGTTTGTCGTCAACATTGTTGCGGCGGGGCACACTAAGTTTCTTGGCCATTTCGGTAAGGGCTTTGGCCCTGCCGAATCGGCGTTTGACGGCATTGAAGTGCAGCAGACCGTCGGTGGCATTCCGATCCTCGTCGGGGCATCCGCACACCTCGAATGCCGCGTGGTGCAACGCTTCACCGCTGGCGACCACGATCTAGTCATCAGTCGAGTTGTGGGTGGGCGGTTGCACACGGACGAGTCGCCGTTCGTCCATGTCCGCAAAAGTGGTCTACATTATTAGCATGAACGATGCGGCGACAAGGAGATCCGAGCTTGCCCAGCGCCAGTCGTTTGTCGCCGCACTTCTAGCAGACACTCAAACCGATCAGTTATTGATTTTCGAGCCTCCTAATCTTTCGTGGTTCGCCGGTGCACCGTTGGCTCGCGGTATCTTCCATCCCGCGGAGCAACCCCTACTGATCGTATCGGCGACGCAGCGTTGGGTCGTATGTGGCAACAACGATTCGCAACGATTGTTCGACACGTTTGTGGATGACCTGGGCTTTCAACTCAAAGAATGGCCGTGGCACACTGGCCGCGACAAACTGCTTGCCGACTTGTGCGACAAGAAGAAACTGTGCTGTGATCGACATGTGCGCGATGCCGTTTCGATCGCGGAGCGCTTGCAACGGGAGCGACTGACGCATTCGCCGCGATGCCAGCAAGCGCTGCGCGATTTGGGCCGCGATGTGGCCCATGCCTTGGAAGCAACCGGTCGTGCGGCTGAAACTGGCGACCCTGAAAGGGAATTAGCGGGACAAGTTGCTCATCGCCTGGCGCATCGCGGGATCGAAGCAATTGCGATCCACGCGGCCGGTGATGATCGCGACGCCAGCGATGCACGACCGGCTTATACCGATCATAAATGCCAACGCAGTTGCACGTTGTCGGCCATTGGTCGCCGTGACGGTCTACATGTTTCGGCCAGCCGGACAATTTGGTTTGGCTTTGATGAAGAGGCGGGCACAAAGCAACGCGAGATCGCGGGGCAGATTACCGCCGCTCGCAGCGCGGCTTTGCAACCCGGTGTCGCTGTGTCGGCGATTTTCAATGCGGGTCAACGCGTTGCTAAAGCGCTGAATCAGGAGTATGCCTGGCGAGACGGACCTTTTGGTTATTGGACCGGATGGCTGCCAATCGAGACACTGTTGTCCCCAATCGGTGCCGAACTACTTGCGACCGGTCAGACCATCACACTGACGACTCGCGTCGGCATGGCGTCGTATCTGGATACATATCTCATCACGGATGCCGGGTCTGAGCGGATCACTTCCGATGTGGAAGGCACGATACGGCGGTATCGGATCGCCGGGCAAATCATCGAATTGCCGGATGGACTTCGCCGTTAACCTATTCCGCGCCTAGCATCGGCATGATGAGTGTTGCCACCAACGAAACCGGTGAAGTCGCCGCCAAGATTGCCCGGCTTGTCGAAGAGCGCGGCTGGAATCAGGAAGACTTCGCACGGATCGCCGGGCTGAATCGACACACCATTCGCACGATTCTACAGGCAGGCGACCGCAAGTTGCGCAACGCCACGGTGCAAGCATGTGCCCGAGCGTTGGGGCTTACCGTTAGCGAATTGCGCGCGCTGCCGCTCGACCGGTTGCTGCCGCGAATGCACGGCCAAGCCGGCACCTCGGGCGACGATCGCTTGAAACAGCTTTTCGCCCAAGTCACGCAGCCGGATCTGTTGGCCTGGCTCGAACGCAACGCTGAACGAGCCAGAGGTCTTTCACTGGCTGAAGTGGAAGAACTATTGGCCATGCAACAGGATGGCGGACCATTGGCCGCCATCGGCCCGGAACGCATTATTGAGCTGATTGAGCGAAAACGCGAGTTATTTCGGCGTGTCCATGCCATTTCAACGACTGAATATTTGACACTGTTGGAGCAGGTTGTGGAGTTGATGTATCAACGAGTTAATCGCGCAGTTTGAACCCGGTTATTCCATTGCATCGAGTTTCATGTTCGGAGCTAAGCATGAAGATTATTATTCCTGGCGGGTCTGGGCAGATTGGAACGATGTTGGCGCGGCATTTTCATTGCTGCGGAAATGATGTGACTGTGCTGAGCCGACGACCGACGTCGGCACCTTGGCGGGTCTTCGAATGGGATGCACGAACAGAGGGGCCATGGATCACGGCTCTCGATGGCGCAGATGTGGT
>JANNLP010000221.1:0-2994 GCA_031396905.1 Gemmataceae bacterium | reverse complement strand
CCCACAAGCGCGCACGGAGGCGCGCGGCCGAGTTGTTTTGCCTGCGGGATGCGTACATGGTCAGACTCCAGGAAGTACAGAATAGATGAGATGCAATACCCCTTCCCCGGCCGATCGGCCGGTTGGCGGGTCGATAACCCGTTCATGACGAACAGGATAAGCGCAATAAGAGCTAGTACGGAAAACACAACAATCCTCGGGGCGTTAGCAACCCAAGAGCCGCGATGCCAAGACATCGGGTGACGTGCGCCATGCTAGATGGGTGTGGAGAACGAGTCAAGGGCAGGGCACGACAGTTCGTCGCGGGCGAGACTAGGTTGATGCCGGACCCTTTGCACTCGCACGCATGTATCGTCAATCGTAAACGAAATATCTTTGGTCGCAATCGATTTCAATGGCGCCTGAAGTCGGCAATCCTTAGAGCCGCGGCGGCCCTACTTCAGCACCACTTGGCCCTCAACATGCTGCCATGGTTGTCGCGACCAAATTGGTTCATCCTTCTTGAGCCTGGCGAGTTTGAACTTACCGGCTTCGCCTTTCTTGAGCTTCGTGATAGCGGTGTCCAAGTCCGTCAGGGCTTTGATCGGTTGGCTGTTCCATTCAAGCAGGACGTCGCCTTCTTTCCAGCCGGCGGTGGCTGCGGGTGAATCCTTTTCGACTTTGCTCATCTTGAAGCCGTAGGGCGTCTTGGTCCGGATGATCGATCGGCGAATCTTGGACTCCGCAACGGCGAACTCGACGCCCAGCGACTTGTGAATCGCGCTGGCCGCCATCTGCTCCGGATCAGCCGGCGGATCAATGCGGGCGGCCAAAGGCAGGAGTGCGACGAAACCTAGAGCGAGTTGAATTGCAACCATGATACTCATCTCCCGTAGGCCAATCGCCTTGGCCATACTTAATACCAAGCGTTCACCTCGCAAGTGTCAGATTACCCGACGCCGCTGACATCGGCTTCGCCGGATAGGGAAAGTGGTACAATGCTCGCGAAGCGTGGATACGGAGTTTAGGCATATGGAAGGTAGTTCATCCCATGCACCATAACATCTCGCGCCGCAGTTGGATGAAAGCTGTTCCCGGAATGCCGCTGGCCACTGGCATCTTGTTGGGTTTGCCGAGCGCGTCGGTGTTTGCGGAAGACGCGCCGACGCCGGCCCAGTCAAATCGCCCGTCGAGCTTTCCACGGCAGGAAGCCAACCTTGTCCGCGATGTGGTCGGTGCGTCGCATCGTGATGAAGCGAAGGTGCGTGAATTGGTCGGCGCCAGGCCAGCGCTGGTGAATGCCTGGTGGGATTGGGGTTTTGGCGATTGGGAGTCGCCATTGGGCGCTGCAGCGCACACGGGTCGCCGCAACATTGCGGAGTTCCTTCTGCAACACGGCGCTCGAATCGATATCTTTGCGGCGGCCATGCTCGGCATGACCGATGTCGTAGAAGCGTTTGTGAAAGCGCAGCCCGGCGTGCAACGCACCCTTGGACCGCACGGCATCACGCTGCTAGCGCACGCCGTGGCCGGCGGGAGCAAGGCCGCAAAAACTGTGACGTACCTCAAGAGCTTGGGCGACGCGGACCAGGGACTCAAGTTCGTTGAATTGGACGCTGATCAAAAGGCTATCTACATCGGTGAGTACGGTGTCGAGCATGGCCCGGAACATTTCGAGATCAAGTTGAGCCGAACCGAACAGTTGACGATCGATATCAAAAGAACCGCCGAACCCGCTCCACGGCGCATGTTCTATCTGGGCGACAACGAGTTCTTCCCATCCGGCGTTCCGAGCGTGCGGCTACGCTTCGACGTCCACAACGGCAAAGCCCAGGCTCTGACAATCCGTGATGGTCAACTGGTGGTGAAGGCGATGCGGGCCAAAGGTTAATGCAAATTGTGATTGATCGAACCGAATATAGTTGCCCGGTCGCCGAGTTGACCACGGCGAAGGCCGCTTTTCTTTCCAATCAGCCCAAGACATAAAGGACTGCCAATTTGAACGCTTGAGTGCTTTGTTCCTGTCGTCGATCGCAGAGAAAAAAGTTCAGCAGTTTTCACCTACTGCGCTTGACTAATGTACATGCGTACATTATACTTCAACAGGTAAGCACGTTTCGCCGGTTTTTCGGCGACGTTGGCCGCACGTCATGCGGTCTGCGCAGGAACTGAATCGGGAAAGAGGATCGCCATGAATCGCCTCACTTCATTGATCGGTTGGTTGTTGTTCGCGGCAATGGCGAACGCTCAGCCGGCCGACACATCACAGCAAGTTTACCCATTAAAGATCGCGCTGCCGCAGCGCGATGTGAATGATCGGCCGTCGGAGTCGCACTCGACGGCTCAGTCCGGCACAGTGAACGAAGCCGTTTGTCGTGTCATCGCCGGCGTTGGGCCGGGCACGCACAATGCGGGCAGCGGCACGAACATCGATGGCGCTGGGTTGGTGCTGACGTGTGCCCACGTTGTCGGCCCGCGAATTGGAGCCAAGGTCACGTTGCAATTTCCAAACAAGAAAACTGGCGATGGTCGCAACAGGAACATCATTGGCGAAGTCATCGCGGCAAGTGTCCGCGATGATCTGGCGGCCGTGGTGTTTGACAATGCGGTCGAAGGCATCATGGCGGTGCGCGTTGCCGATGAGACGCCGAAGGTTAACGACGACTTGTGGACCATCGGCTATCCCGGCAATCGCGGGCTGACGGTTCGTGCCGGCAAATGTGCCGGCTATCTCAGCGGGTATTCGGATGCCGTTCGTGATGTGCCGGTGCATTGGCTGGCGGTGAATTGCTGGATCGATCACGGCGACTCGGGCGGCGGCGTGTTCACAAAGAGCGGTGAACTTGTCGGTGTGCAAGCCAACGGTCCTGGCAATCAATGCTACGCGCTGAATCTCAATACGGTGCAATCGTTTTGCAAGCGGCTACCACAGCGTCCGCGTCAACCCGATGGCGGTTGCCCCGGCGGTCAATGCCCCAAGCAACCTGGTCTGTCGCCGACGCCGACGAATCCGGC
>JANNLP010000211.1:0-2126 GCA_031396905.1 Gemmataceae bacterium | reverse complement strand
ACTTCATCAACTCGTACTTGACGCGCCTCTACGGAGGCTCTCTCAAGGATGCTGTGGAAGAGCGTGGGCCCATGGGAACGGTCCCATTCTTCGGCATGTCGATGGCGATCGTCGTCGCTGCCGGAATCGCGTTCTACTTCGTCGGCAAGCGATTTGAGCGCGGCAACACGTTGCCCGCATGATTCCAAAGGGAGCTCCATGCGTCAGCGTCACCCCAACAGCCTTTACCTTCTCTTCTTCACGGAGATGTGGGAGCGGTTTGGCTTTTACTGCATGGAAGCTGTGTTCGTTTATTACATGAAGGTAAGCCAATACGAATTTCTGCGCGAAAACTACAGCCGCATTTACGGCGTTTACCTTGCCGGCGTCTACTTCGCGCCGTTCGTCGGTGGACTCTTAGCGGAATGGCGGTTGGGCTATTTCCTCTCCATCATTATCGGCGGCGCGAGCATGGCCCTTGGGTATGGCCTGCTTTCACTCGAACCCGCCGTGTGCTTTGCTGTTGGGCTGGCGTGCATCATTGTCGGCAATGGGCTGTTCAAGCCGAATATCTCCACAATGGTTGGCAAGCTGTATCCACCGGGTGATGCGCGAATCGATTCAGCGTTCACTATCTTTTACATGGGCATTAACGTCGGCGCGCTGTTCGCACCAATCGTTGCCGGTGTCACCGCCAACCTGGTGAAACGGCACACGACTTGGGATGAACGTTATGGCTATTTGCTCGTTTTCGCGATTGCCGCGGTGGGCATGATCATCGGCGAGATTATCTTCCTTGCGACGCGCTCAAGAATTCGATTGCATCAAGTTGAAGAAGTGCCAGCCGATGCCCGATTGTCGCCCCGCGATTCTGTTGCGGATGATCAGTTCCAACGGCGGCGCAATATCGCGTTGCTGATTTTCTTTGGCATCAACATTGTTTTCTGGATGGCCTTCAAGCAGCGGGCCAACTCGATGGCGATTTGGATCAAGGAACGAACTGACCTTGTTCCGCCGACGTGGTTACATGACTGCCTCAGTTTCCTGCGCATTGACGATCTGATGCTCGATAAGTCCGGCCAGATCGCGCCGGCTCTGTTTCTGACGCTTAACCCGCTCTTCGTGATCATACTCAGCCCGCTGCTAGTTTTGTTTTGGGGGGGCCTGCGGACAATCGGCATAAATGTATCGACGCCGGCCAAACTCGTGCTTGGCTTCGTGCTGCTCGCCTGCTCGTACTTGCTGATGTGGAAAGTGGCTGAAGGCGTGCCGGCAGGTCAACGGGCTTCGTCTTTGGTGATTGTCTACTTCTATCTGTTGTTGACGACGAGCGAGCTGTGTCTTAGCCCCATGGGGCTATCATTGGTGAGTAAATTGGCGTCATCCAGCACTCGGGCCGTTTGGATGGGCCTGTTCATGGTCTCGATTTCAATTGGCGGATACTTGGCCGGTGAGATTTATCAATACTACAAGGACCTCAAGTTCGAAGACTTTTTCCGAACGGTCATGTACGCTTCGCTTGGCGCATTAGTGTTGATGATGGCGGCGTATCCGGTGATTGCCGCGGCGCTGCGTCCGCCCAAACCTAACGGCTAACCGCCAACGCTGCCATGAACGCGCAAACCCACGTCCTGACGGATGTCGAACGCGGCATATGGCTAGATCATTTTGCCTTCGAATCGGGTGGCATGTCGGTGCGTAAACGCACTTTGCGCGGAGGCCTGAGTGACGGCGTAGACATTGTTGAGATTGACAACGGCAACCTGGTATTCTCCGTACTACCGACGCGCGGCATGTCGCTTTGGCGTGGCCGATGCGGCAACATCCCGTTGGGCTGGCAGGCACCAATACGCGGCCCAGTGCATCCAACGTTCGTCAATGTGGCCGAGCGCGGCGGAATTGGGTGGTTGACTGGATTCGACGAGTGGCTTACGCGCTGTGGACTGAACTGGAATGGTCCTCCCGGCGATGACAATGGACGACCGTTGACACTGCACGGACGCATTGCCAATCAACCTGCCGATCGCGTTGAAGTTTCCGTCGATTCATCACGCATCACCGTCCACGGCGAGGTCGAAGAAGCGGGTCTTTTCCACAGCCGCTTGCGGCTTAGCGCGTCATACTCAATAAGCGCCAACTCTCATCGC
>JANNLP010000202.1:0-2381 GCA_031396905.1 Gemmataceae bacterium | reverse complement strand
GGCGTTGCTGACCGCCTGGCGAAGTGACCCGGCGCCGGTGTTGCTGGTGTTGACGACAAGAAACGACTGTAATTCGACCGATCCAATGTCCACTCCGCCGTTGCTGTTCCGCGTGGTCACACCGCCACGCTGATCCGTGGTCAATGCCGCAGGGTTTGAGCCTTTGTTGATGAGTGGGCTGTCGAATGCCGGAACGTGCGTCTGACCCCCGGATCCGCCGTTGCTGCTGAGGGTTCCGAGTTTGAGATCAACGCCAATCAGATATTTAGTGGTGTTATCTTTTGTAAAGGTCGTCACGCCGGTCGTCGTGAATACGGCACTGTACTTGGCGGTGACCGTTCCAGTGGTGAACAAGTCTTCGTTGGCCCCTACGGAGTGGGTGTTGCCCGAAACAATGCTGCTCTCCAGTGAAATGCTACCCGTGCCGCCGAACCGGCCGATACCGCCGCCACCCGAACCGCCGGCCGTGTTGGTAGCGATCGTGCTGTTCTGCACAATCAACGTGCCGCTGAAATTCAGCGCGATCCCACCACCGGTGCTGCTTGCTGTGTTGCCAGACAAGGTGCTATTTCGAATTGTGAAGCCGCCCGCTCCGACATTGCCACGGAAATAGATGCCCCCACCCTCGGTGGCCGAGCTATTGCCGGAAAGCGTGCTGTTCGTGATCGTGAGGCTGCTGTTGTACCCGAAGATGGCGCCGCCGGCGTCTTTGGCGGTGTTACCCGTGATCGCGCAACTCGTAATCGTGCCGGTGGCTCCCCCTGTCAGGAGTATGCCGCCGCCTTCGGCGTCGACCGAATGGTTGTTCGTGATCGCGCCGCCACTGATAGTCAATGACCCGGCCAAGACGGCGAGGCCGCCACCATGGCTCGCCCCGCCCGTGATGCTGTTGCCCGATACCACGCAACCAAGCAGTGTCACCGACTCATCGCCGGCGAGAAGGCCACCGCCAGGGCCAGCCACCTTACCGTTGACGATGTTGAGCGCAACCAAGGTGATCTTCTCGCCGGTCGGGGCGCTGACCGTGTTGAACACCCGGCTCAAGCCGTTGCCATTAACGGTAATCGCGGGGCCGGTGATGGTCACACCATCGGTGATCAACAGTTGGCCGGCAGTCAAGGTAATGACGCCGAACAGACCACCCTGAAAGACGATGGAATCGTCGCCGGCCAAACCGTTGGCACTGCTGATCGCCGTCCGCAGTGACCCGGGCACATTGTCAGTCAGCGTCGTCACCGTGAAGGTCGCCGGCGCGACCCGGTCTTCCAGCCGGTGACAAAACAGCCGCGAACGAAGCGATTTGGTCGAAAAGCGCGTCATGGCAAACTCCCCGTGAAACTGGGCCACAACCTCCTGTACTGCGAAACGTCCGGCGACATTGCCCAACTAAATCGACCCGCCGAACCGCAGCCGGAATTGGATGAAGTCGTTGGCCGCCACCGCGCCGTCGCCGTCGAAGTCGAAGATCGGATTGTTGCCGCCGAGGGCGAGACGGAATTGGATGAAGTCGTTCGCGGCCACGCTGGCGTCGCCATCGCCGTCG
This sequence comes from Gemmataceae bacterium, assembly GCA_031396905.1. Lineage (GTDB taxonomy): Bacteria > Planctomycetota > Planctomycetia > Gemmatales > Gemmataceae > JAIBBI01. Next base: position 838 of record JANNLP010000202.1, on the reverse strand, counting down.
CCGAAGAGGCGGAACAGGCCATTGGCGGGTGAGCCAGTCAACACATAGTCGTCGCCGCCAGTGCCATCGCCGTTGCCATCGAAGCCGGCGCCGGTGAATTGGCTGCCGAGAATGGTCAGTGAGTACCGGCCGTCAGCGAGCGAGCCGGCCAGATCGATCGAGCCGCCGGTAAAGGTCAGCGTGACCACGGTGCCGGCCACGTCCACGGCGGCTGACAATGTTGCGGCATTGGTCGTCAGTTGATTGATCAGCGAAAACGCCGCCGCTGGACTTCCGGCGAAGCTGACCTTCGAATCGAAAGTTACCTGAAGCGACGTCACCATCGAGCGCTGCGCCGAGCCGTCATTCACTTGGATGTTCGAGGCTTTGGCGGCCGGAATGGGATGCTGGAACCGCTGGCCATAGGCGCCGTAGCTACTGCCGTCTTGAACGAAGCTTCTCCAGACGACCACGGCATCGCCGTCATCGTCCACCGCCACCGATGGGTGAAGTGGGGAATTCGTCGTGTAAGTGTTGATCCGGAACTCGCCGCCGACTTTGGCCCCCGCTGAGTTGTACCGCTGGACATAAACGCCGGACTCGCCCGCCCACGCGGCCACGGCATCGCCGTCGTCGTCCACCGCCACTGATGCAAATGCGCCGTTCACCGGCGAGGCGTTGATCTGGAACTCGCCGCCGACCTTGGCCCCCGCCGAGCTGAACCGCTGGCCGTAAATGCCGTTTTGACTACCGCCCTGGCTGTTCCAAATGACCACGGCGTCGCCGTCGGCATCCACCGCTACCGATTGGAATTGTTGCATTTTCGACGTGAAGGTGTTGACCTGGAACTCGCCGCCGA
>JANNLP010000167.1:0-5515 GCA_031396905.1 Gemmataceae bacterium | reverse complement strand
CATACATTCGCAATCGCGGATCGGTGTACTGGTCCACGGCCTCGCGCAGGATCGGTACGACTTCCGGCGCGGGGATGAAACACAAAAGGTCGAGCAGCACGCCGGCCTGGCCGCGCCAGCGATAGTACTCGTGTTCCCAGCGCCAGGCCACGCCGTCGGAACGCTGCGCGGGCAGCAACTGTTCGCGGCGGCGGGTATACATTTCGATCAGCGTGCCGATGTACGGCACCAGCATCTCACCCTCGATCTGATGAGCAGCGACGAACGAAAGCGCGTAATCGACCACGTTGACGCGAAGCCGCGGCACATCCAGGTAATTCAACAGTTCCGGGAACAACACGTCAGCGAACTGTGGCACATTGGCATAAAGGCCCAACGGCAATGACTTCAACCGGCGCGGGCGGGCATGTTGTTGCAACAACTCCACCATCGCGACGGCCGCCCGTTCGTCTTCAATTCGCACGATGCGTGACATCAACTCGCGGCGACACTTGGCATTCCACAAATGAAACCGCTGACAAATGCTTTCCAGGTACTCGGGATACGGTACTGCAAGTGCGGCCCGAATCAGGTCCACGCCGGTATCATCGCCGCGGAAGCGGCGGCGCGGGTACGGCAGCGTCGAAGCCTTCAAGGCCCTCATGCCTTGTTCAAGCGACAGTCCGGTGCGTGCCAGACGCATCAATCGTCGCGCGGACCGCTCACGGACCCGTTCATCGGTGTCGTGAAGCAGATCAAGCACGTCGTCGAAACGAACGGCAGTTGGCACGGTCTGTGTCTCCTTGACTCCTGATCCTGAGGGCCGCCATCCTAACCGATCCAAAAGTGAATTTCCAGTGTTTGCGAGATTCTTTCGATTTCTGCCTGAATTACTGTTAAGATCGGCAATGGAGGAAAAAGGTGGCGACCGAAAAATGGTACGCGAGCGGCCTGCGCTTCGAATGCACAATGTGCGGACATTGCTGCACGGGCACGCCAGGGCACGTGTGGGTGACGGATCGCGAGATCGCGGAACTTGCTGTAGCTAAAGGAGTTACGCCCGAACAATTCACTCAGATGTACACGCGGCAAGTCAGCGGTCGCATCACATTGCGTGACAATGTGGCCGGAGACTGCGTATTCTACGACCGAACTCGGGGTTGTACCGTTTATGTGGCGCGGCCGGACCAATGCCGCACTTGGCCTTTCTGGGAGAGTACCGCTGGCACGCCCGACGCCTGGAAACGGACGCAAACGACGTGTCCTGGGTCAGGTCATGGTGAACTGATCCCTGCCGAAGAGATTACGCGCAGAATGAAGGTCATCAAACTCTGAAGCCAATCATTGTTGATTCCACATCACATCAAACAGCTTCATGCTTTTCGTTTTTCGGGAATCAATTGTAAACGTGATCACCTGCTCTGATAGGCCGGGCACATCGACATGAAACTGATCGCCGGTGTCCCAGGTCATTGGTGTAACGGTGCCGCGCCAGCGCCAAGCCAATGAACCACCAGACAGGAAGATCGTGCAGTCGCCCAAGGCCGGATGCTGGTAGTTGCCGACGTATTCCGCGAATGACCGCGGCGGCGTTGAGGCCTGACGAATACGATCACGTTCGTCCAGATTCGCGCGGCTGGTGGCGGTCTCATCTGCAACGACTTTTTGCAGGTAGGCATTCCAGTCGCGGCTGGGGGCTCCAAGCATCCGATCGAGAATAGTGTTGACCAGTGCCAGGTTCATTCTCGTTTCGTTGCGATTCGACAGGACGGCGATGCCGTAGCCGGCCTGGGGTGCCAACGCGATTTGAGCGCGGAAGCCGTCGATCAAGCCGGTGTGCGTCCACAACAAGTTGCCACGGTAATCCTGAATGACCCAGCCTAGGCCATAGCTCATTTCTTTTGTTTCCGGATGCGTGGCAGCGACGACGCCTTCGAGCGTTTGCACTATTTGCGGCGTGTGCGTTTCGGCGAGATTGCTTGCGGAGATTAGTCGTTTACCCTGCCAAGTGCCGTCGCCCAGATGGAACATGAGCCACGGTACAAGGTCATTGCCTGTCAAATGAATCGAGCCGGCGGGATTAGGCTGCGGTTGTTCGTACCACGGAATCGTGACTAGCTTGCCATTGTGATCGGGTCGGTGCGGCATGGCTCGTTGCGGGCCATTCGACGTGCAGATAGCAGCTTTCATCCCCAGCGGTTCGAATATGCGCTGACGAACCAGGCTGTCCCAGGATTGGCCGCCGGCGCTGGCCGTAGCCAAACCTGCCGCCGAGTACAGAACACTCTGGTAATGAAAGGCTTTGCGAAATTCGTGCGCGAGTGGCAGAAATCCGGCTCGACGAATCTGCTCTGATACGGGCCACGGCGAGCGATACCAAAGTTCGTCATGGCTGGCCAAGCCGGTACGATGGCTTAGCACGTCACGTAGGGTCACGGCTTGGTTGGCGACCGGGTCATTGAGGCGGAAATCGGGCAAATGCTTGCGGACCGGGTCATCCCACGTCATTTTGCCGTCGTCCACCAGCATCGCCGCCAATGTGGCCGTGAATGCCTTGGTGCAGGATGCCAAGGGAAACAACGTCTCGGCTGTCACCAAGTCCGGCTTGCCCAACTCGCGGACACCGTGGCCGCGCAAATAGACAACGCGTTCACGGTTGACAATGACGACGACCGCCCCGGGTGTCTGCCATTGTTGGAGCGCATCTGCAACAAGGCCATCAATTGTTGTCGTGTCAAGTTGGCGTGCCTGCGCCGGAAGAGGCAATGCCATTAAGACAACTGCCAAAAGCCATCGCATTGATTTGTAAACGAACGAAGCCTGTGGTTTGACCACAGGCTTCGGAAATTGATCGAGTTGACGACAGGACATCACGAACCATTGGCTCCAGCGAAACCAGCGCCTTTGCCGCCAATGCCGCCGCCACCGAAGCCGCCACCAATACCACCCTGGATGCCGCCCTGGATGCCCTGTTGGCCTTGCTGGCCCTGAGCCTGTTGGCCGCCAACGACGCCGGTGCCGGTGATTTGGCCGCCGGTGAAGCCACCAATATAGGCTTGCGGATTCGGAAGCTGCACAAAGCCGAGGTTACCCGTCGGATTCTGAAAGTTCTGGCCTTGCGCGGCCAATACGGCGGCACCGAGGGCACCGCCACTTACGCCACCTTGTTGGCCACCTTGCTGACCGCCCTGACCGCCGCCGATACCGCCAATGCCGCCTTGTTGCCCTCCAATACCGCCCTGTTGCCCGCCTTGCTGCCCTAAAGCGCCACCCTGCATCTGTTGTCCGGACTGGCTTCCAAAGGGATTATTTTGAATCGGCGTGGGGTTTTGGCCCAAGCCTCGTGGGACGACAGGCGTGCTAGGCATGTTGGGTGCCGGTCGCATCCAGGCACCGAAAAATACTGGCCCCGGCGGCAAGCTATAAGCAAAGCCGTTTCCACGTTGGGCGAGCGGAGTGCCGCGAATTGGGATGCCGCCGCCGGCACCGAACGTCACGGTGTTGGCGGGGATGGCCGGGCCGGTTTGTGCCCGGACGAAGCTGACGGCCGTGGTAACACCCAGGGCGGTCAACGCGGCTACGACCCAGGTGCGGGCCTTAAACATCACGCGACTCGACATGGACGGCTCCTTCGAGCGGGACTTGCGAAAACTATCGCCGAGTCCGGCCAGCAATTACTATGGGTCGGCCCGCCGTGGCCCGACGCGGAGTTGACGCAATGGCTCTCATCTAAGGATAAGCCCTAAACATAGCTATCGTCAAGCACCGGGGTAAAACGCACAGGCCAGGGGAACTTGCACGAAAATGTTGGCATCAGTTGCCCCGAAATGGCCGATCGTGGCGAATCGGCCGGTCCCGGTCCCGTTCCCGGTCTTGAGACTGTGTCAGCCGTTTTTTCACGATTTTGTTCTTGACAGCCTGGAACTTGGCGTTATTGTCCCCCGCTCCTGATGGCACAGGGTTGGACGACTGCGCCGGGGCCACGCGCTCCGGTTGGGGGGTGCGTCCGCGGCCATCGGGATTTGCAGAGATTCGACGCTTCTGTTGAAACGTCAGGGGGAGGACGTATGGGTAGGACGACCGCCTACACGGCCGTGCTATTGGCATTCGCGGCTTTCGGGGCATCGGCGTTTGGCCAGAGCCTCGGCGGGGGCCAAAATCTCGATCTTGCCCCATCTGATCCCGTGGTCCCATTGCCTCTGGGGCATGCACGGATGGAGTCGACGGGCGGCATTTACACGGCCGTCGAGTTCATCATGTACCGCCTGTCAGAAGGCGTGCGAAACCAACGGATCGCCATTCGCGGCTTTACCGACGTGGACGGGGCCGTCACCGGCGACCTGAACGGCACGGTGGTCAATCCGGACACCCAGCCACCTTTCATCATTCGCGGGCCGGTTGTACCCGGCACCCAGTACGGCAGCAGAAATGAAGCCTTGAACGCCGCCGACCTAAACCAACAAGAGAGTTTCCAGCCCGGTTGGGCCGTCAGCGTTGGCTACAAGTTCGACAGCGGCAGTAAGGTCGAATTTAAGTGGACGCACATCCAAAAACATGTGACCCAGGCGAACGCTTCGCTGAACCCGCCGGAATTTGCCGTCGGCCCATTGCTGGCCGATACGTTCCTGTTCGCGCCGGTGTTTAACTTCCCGGTTGAGTTTACCGGGCCCGCTCAGGAAACCGCCATTGGCAACCCGAACTCGCTCGCAGGCATCTGGAACGGTGCCATCAACATGAACATCACTTTTGAACAGCGGTACGATCAATGGGACATCGCCGCCAGCACGCCGTGGCTTCAGAACGATGTGTGCCGGGTTTACGCCCGGTATGGTGCTCGTCACGCGTGGATCTTCGAGCGATTCACCTGGCGTACCGTTGCTTCAACATTCACCGGAGCGAGCACGCCACAAGACGTGGCCAACTACACGAACACAGTTTCCAACCGCATGTACGGTGCATTCGTCGGCTTCGGGTTCGACCGTTACCTCGGTTACAGCTTTGCAATCGCCATGGAAATGGATGCGGCCGGACTGGTCGATGTCGCTCGACTTCGCGCCAAGTACGTACGCGGTGACCAAAGCAGCGAGAGCAAGCACTCGATCAATCGCTTCGCCTTTAGCCCGGAGGTCAACGCCAACGTGAACATGTATTGGTACCCGGTCGAAGGCATTCAACTTCGGGCCGGCTACAACTTCATGGCGTTTTTCGACACGCTGACGATGGACGCGCCGATCGCCTTCGACTTCCGTAATCCGCAGCCGGACTGGAATACTCGCGGTGCACGCTTCCTGGATGGCTTCAACGCCGGTATTGCACTGATCTTCTAGGCTGAAATTAACAACGATATTTGCGACCGTGACGGACACACTGACCAAGTGCGTCCGTCGCGGTCTTGTGTTTTGATTGGGTCACTAAAACGTCAGCGGCAAGTCGCCGCTCCAGCACAACAGTCCAGCCAATCCCGCTAAAGCGCCAACCACGCCGAGCTTAAACCAACGCATTTGCCGGCGGAAACGTGGTTCCACGCGGCGGTCGT
>JANNLP010000148.1:0-5720 GCA_031396905.1 Gemmataceae bacterium | reverse complement strand
TGCGCAGTGGCTGCCAAAAAGAATGGTGACATACACCCTCTCCTTGGCAGGCTCTGACCGATGCCGTGGCACTTGGTTTCGGCGGCCTGTCGAGACATGCGAGGCGCCTCTCGCAATCAGCACTTTACCAGGCGCAAAGATAATGTCAATTCACTGGTCGGTTCTGCTTGGGGGAGATTGTCTCTGTTCAACTCGATGTGACCTGGGATGAGCGCTATGTGTGGGATTAAATGATCGATCACGTCCTTGGGGCTACGAAGAGTCGGGGTCGCCAACCAGAGATTCCGCAACGCCTCCACCCCTGGCTATTGACGATTGCCCCTTTGGGGCAATTTAGGCCGGTGGCATCGTTACGGCTCGGCGTATCGATGGAGAGCCAGTGGTTCATGCGGGCAACCGAAATCACACTGATGGGTTCAGGATGATATTCACCGTCAATTGCTTGTCGCCTCGATTCAGCTTCAGCACTCGCGTGTCTCCATGATCTGGAAGGGCGGTTCGGATCTGATCAAGAGTTAGCTTGCCGGCCGGCGTGCCGTCCATTTCAACGATGAATTCGCTGCGCCAGCGACCACAATCAGTTCCGTCTGCGCTATGGCGGGTCGGTGTGAGGCGCTGCTGGGTCGGCGTGGTTCTTGTAGGTCACGTGTCAAGACGGTATCGTGGGCTAATGGGCGAAGTCACGGTCATACTGTCGGCTATTGAAAAAGGTGATTCGGAATCGGCGGCGAAGTTGTTGCCGTTGGTTTACGATGAGCTGCGGCGGTTGGCGGCCGAGAAGATGGCGTTTGAAAAGCCGGGGCACACGCTGGATGCCACGGCACTGGTTCACGAGGCGTTCATTCGGTTGACGGGCAGTGAGCGGTTGCAAAAGACTCCTTTAGAGTTTGCCGGTAGTCGCCACTTCTTCGCAGTGGCCGCCGAGGCGATGCGACGCATCCTGGTGGAGAACGCTCGGCGAAAGAACGCTGAAAAGCGCGGCGGTGAACGTCAACGAGTGCACTTGGACGAAGCGAACGTGCCGGGCGGCGCTAGCGCGGATGAGTTGATACTGTTGGATTCGGCTTTGTCGCAATTAGCGTTGGACGATCCCGACGCGGCTGAGATTGCGAAACTCCGCCTCTTCGGCGGCATGACGATTGACGACGCCGGCAAAGTCCTCGGCGTCTCACGCGCCACGGCATTCCGAAGTTGGACGTATGCCCGCGCCTGGCTCAATGCCCACCTGCAAGGCGCAGAACTATCTTGAAATAGTATTCAGAGAATTGAGACTGGGCGGCCATCGTTTGCGCATAGTTACAATGGAGCAATGCCGGGGACCAAGATGGTAGATACCAATCAAAAGAGAGTGCGCTCGATCTTCCTATCGGCCGTCGAAGATCATGCGCCGGATCAGTGGGATGAATATCTTGGCGATGCCTGCCAGGGCGAGCCGGAGTTGCGGCAGCGTGTTGAGGTGTTGCTGCGCGGGCACAAACAACCCAATGAAATGTTGGATGATCCGGGTTCGGCGCCGGTAGCGCCATCGCAACTGTCGATCGGCGAAGGTCCGGGCACGCTTGTTGGTCCGTATAAGCTGTTGGAACAAATTGGCGAAGGCGGCTTCGGCGTGGTGTTCATGGCCGAGCAACAACAGCCGGTTCGCCGCAAGGTGGCGCTGAAGATTGTGAAGCCGGGCATGGACACCCGCCTGGTGGTGGCCCGGTTTGAGGCCGAGCGGCAAGCCCTGGCGTTAATGGCCCATCCGAACATTGCCCAGATATTTGACGGCGGCGCGACCGAATCGGGCCGGCCGTACTTCGTGATGGAACTGGTGCGCGGCATTCCCATTACCGATTTCTGTGATCAGCATCACCTGGGCGTTCGTGAGCGGCTCGAGTTGTTCACCCACGTTTGTCAAGCTGTGCAACACGCGCATCAGAAAGGGGTCATTCATCGCGACCTGAAACCATCCAATGTCATGGTGACGCAACATGATGTCACGCCGGTGGTCAAGATCATCGACTTCGGCATCGCCAAGGCGACCGGCCAGCAATTGACGGACAAAACGCTCTTTACCAACTTTGCTCAGATGATCGGCACGCCCATGTACATGAGCCCCGAGCAGGCTCATATGAGCGGCCTGGACGTGGATACGCGCAGCGATGTCTACTCGTTGGGCGTGCTGCTTTACGAGCTGATGACCGGCAACACGCCATTTGACAAGGAGCGATTGCGCACCGTTGCTTATGACGAGTTGATTCGGATCATCCGCGAAGAGGAGCCGGTGCGACCGAGCACGCGGATCAGCACGCTGGGCAATGCCGGGAACACCGTGCCCGTCGATCGTAACAGCACGCCGCGCAAGTTGAGCCAGCTATTCCGCGGCGAGTTGGATTGGATCGTGATGAAGGCACTGGAGAAAGACCGCAACCGGCGTTATGAATCAGCCGGCGCATTCGCCGCGGATGTGCAACGGTTCCTCGACGGCGAGATGGTGCAAGCGTGTCCGCCAACGGTGGGTTATCGGCTGAACAAACTTGCCCGGCGGCACAAGGCGGCGTTGGCGACCGCCGCGATGGTGTTCGCGGCGTTGACGGCTGGCACGGCGGTCGCCGTCTGGCAAGCGGTGGTGGCTACGCAGGCCGCAGCTGCCGAGAAGGATGCAAAAATCGCGGTCGAGGCGAAGGAAGCCGAAGCGCGAGCTGTCATCTCCTTTTTGGAAGACCGCGTCATCGCAGCCGCGCGGCCTGAGGGGCAAGACGGCGGGTTAGGCCACGACGTGTCACTGCGACGTGCCATTGAAGCGGCCGTGCCGTTCGTCGAAAAGGGGTTCAAAGATCAGCCGCTGATTGAGGCACGGTTGCGGATGACGCTGGGCCATTCATTTCGATCACTGGGAGAGCCGAAGAAAAGCGGTGATCAGTATGCGGCGGCCCTGGCGCTTTATGCCAAACTGCTTGGCCCGGATCATGAGTCGTCGCTGAACAGCGCGACGAATCTGGCGTGGAGTTACAATTCCGACAGTCGCTATTCTGACGCTCGTCAACTCTGCGCCGAGACGTTAACGCAAGCGCGCATCAAACTTGGGTCCGAGCACTGGGTCACTCTCCTGGCCATGGACAATCTGGCCGCCAGCTACGACGGCTTGAGCAATTTCAAAGGCGGGTTCGAGATCCGCGAAGAAATCGTCCGCATCAGGACTAAAACACTCGGTCTCAAGGCTCACGACACGCTTCAATCTCTTATGAATCTGGCCTTAAGTTATGCCAATCTCGATCAGCCTGTCAAAGCACGCGAATTGGAAAAAGAAGTGCTGGCGATTCGCCTGGCCGAGTTCGGCCCCGACGACGTCCGCACACTTGATTGCGCAAACAATTTGGCAGTCTCGGATATGTTTATCGGTCAGCTTGAAGATGCTCGCACAAGATTTGAGGATGTGCTCGCGCGACGGAAGTCGAAACTCGGTCACGATCACTCGAGCACCCTACAGAGCATGAGTAATCTGGCGGATTGCTATCGCATGTTGGGCAACTACGACAAGGCGTTGGAATTGCACCAACAGGCTCTGGATTTGAGTCGAGTCAAACTGGGACCGGACCACATTACAACGCTGGAACGAATGACCGCCGTGGCGACTTGCCTTCAGCTAGCCGGCGACGTGTCCAAGGCAATCGAAATGAGCGAAGAAGCTTTCCGCCTACTCAAGGACAGGTGGGGACCGGATCATCGCAGCACCCTGCACTGCATGTACCGTCTGGCCTTGTTTTATCAAGCCCTCGGCCGTCGCGAGGACGCTCTGGAGCTCGGCAAGGAATCATTGAAGCGGAACACCGCCGTGTTTGGCGCCGACCATTCCAACACCCTGACGAGCATGAACGACCTCGGGATATTTCATTCGGACCTCGGGCAACATGCCGAGGCGCTGGCGTTGCATGAAAAAACGCTAGTAGCGCGTACGGCCAGGTTTGGGGCCGAACATCCCCAAACGCTCAAGAGTCTGGTGTTTGTGGCGAAGAGCCTGACGCGGGCCGAACGTGGGTCGGAGGCGATGACCATCATTGACGATTGCTTCGAACGCGCGCTGCGTTCCGGGGTCAATCCGAGCTTCCTCGCCGAGATGATGTATGTCCGAACGGAGTACTTTGTTAAGGCTAAAGATCTGGCAGGCTGTCGAGCGACTGCGGCCATGTGGGACCACTCGGGTCGCACCGATGGAGAAAGCCTCTTTAACACAGCGTGCGCTCACGCGGTCTTGGCCTGGTTGATCCGCGACCGGGACCCATCCGCAGAAGGTGAAAAACAGTCAAATCCTGAAGCGGATCTGGCCATGGACTGGCTCCGCAAAGCCGTCGCCGCCGGCTACCGGAACGTCGCGCACATGGCCAAAGACACTGACCTCGACGTCTTGCGCAAGCGGCCGGATTTCATCCAATTGATGGCGGATTTGGCAGTCCCTCCGTCGAAAAGCGACAAGTAACTCGTAGCCGCGTTCGTCAGAACGCGGTGAACGTCTCGCGGCATTCTGGCGAATGCCGCTACATTTTTTACTCGCTTGAGACTCTGGCTACCCGGAATGCGCTTAGTTGGGTGAAGCCCGAAACCGCTTACTTTTGCCGCTGGGAGTTTATGCCATGCGTTTACGATCTCGATTTTTGAGAACCTGTATCCGGCCACGATTGCAATCGCTCGAAGCGCGCGATGTGCCCAGCGCGGCAAACTATTATCCGCCTTCGTTCTTCACCTATGACCATACGCCGACCACCCAAAATTCCCTTGCGGCCCTGCCGCTCAATGTCGCGGACGAGATTGCCTTCGCTTATCTCAGCCAACACGCGGCGGACTTCCAAGCGGCCCCGGCGGATTTCGTTGGCGCCAAAATTACCAGCCAATACTCCGACGCCGACACCGGCCTCACGCACATTTACCTGCGGCAGATGGTGAATGGCCTCGAAGTGCAAAACGCCGACATGAATGTCTCCGTCGCGGCCGACGGACAGGTCTTCAGCGCGGCTGGCGGTTTCGTGAGCGGGCTGGCCGCCCGACTCAGCCCGGCGACGGTCACACCCAGTCGGTTGGCGGGAAACGCGGTCCTGATGGCTTCCCTAAACCTTGGCCTGCCAATCGACCCTCGAACGTTTTCCATCACCGAAGGCAATGATCTAACCCACCAGTCCATGGCCCATGCTCCGGGCCTGTCACTGGCCGATATTCCAGTGCATCTACAGTACGTCCCGACGGCCGATGGCAGCGCCGTTTTGGCCTGGAATATGGTCATTCAGACAACGGATTCGCAGCACTGGTACGACCTCAGCGTTGGCGACGCTTCTGGGGCCATCGTCTGGCAAGCCGACTGGGTCTCCGGCGGTACGTACAACGCCATTCCCATCAGCACCGGCTCGCCCGTGGACGGCGGCTTTGCGTTGCAGACCAACCCTGCCGATGCGACGGCCTCGCCATTCGATTGGCATGACACCGACGGTAAAGCCGGCGCTGAGTTCACCGACACCCGTGGCAACAACGTCGTTGCCCATCTGGACACCAATGCGAACAATACCCCGGATCCCGACGACAACGGCGCCATCTTCCGGCCGGACGGCGGCGCGTCACTCAATTTCAGCGGCTTCACGTTCGATTCCGCCAGTGCGCCGTCCACGGCCCAGAATCAGAACATCGCCCAGGTGAATCTCTTCTACCTGAACAACATTGCCCACGACATCCATTACAAGTACGGGTTCACG
>JANNLP010000129.1:0-5975 GCA_031396905.1 Gemmataceae bacterium | reverse complement strand
AACGCCCGGCGGCAGTTTGCATTCGTCTTCGACTAAAAGCGTGCCGATGAGCTTGCCGTGCGGGTCGGTTAAATCGACGGACCCGTCAATGTGTCTCAGTTCGGCAAGTAAGATCGGATCGGTGATGGTAATGGTCATGACAAGCACTCCTGTCGGGCCAGATCATTGTATCGGGGGAAATGTGGGGTACTCAAGGGTCGCTTTTGCCTTTACCATTGATCAGCGCATCTGCTTCGCTCAAATCAGGTGGAAGGCCCGCGAGGAAATCATTGGGTCTCCTAACGACCTCATGAGCGCGGGCCAGTGACTGTTTGGCTTCGTCGATACGGCCCAATTTGAATTGCGCCATGGCACGGACGGCCCAGTTGTTTGCGTCGATGCCGCGCGAGACATGGGATCCGGACAGATCGTCCGACTTTTTCACAGTTGCAAGGGCCTCTTCAAACTTGTCGGTGCGATACAGCGCGAAGCTCAATGTCGAGAGGCACAATAAATCGTTGGGCGCCAGATCGCAGGCTCGACGCGCTTCTTCCAGGGCTTTCGCGATGGCTTCCGGCGATCCGCCGGCGCGATTCACGACCTGCCAGGCGGACGTGTTCAGTGTCTTCGCTTCTTCTCGCTTTTTACCGCTCGCGAGAACTTGCAGTGAGCGCTCCTCGGCGACGACGGCCAGCCCAGCCCGACGCAGCCCCTCGCTCAGCGATCGATCGCCGACTAGCGACTGAATTACCGCTTCGGCGCTTTCGCCGCCGCGCAGGCGGGCCAGGGTGGGTTCGCGCATGGCCCGATCGGCGTCGCGCCCGGCCGCGATCGCCGGGAACCGATCGCGATAGCGCGTGGTGTGCCAGATTCGAGTCGTGCCATCCGCGGATGCCGAGACAATGCGGTCGCCCGACGGACTAAACGCCACCGAGCGAATGACGTTGTCATGACCACGAAGCACGGCGACCTCACGGCCGGTGCCCGCGTCCCAGATTCGGATCGTTCGGTCGATTGATGCGGTGGCGATCCGATCGCCCGACGGACTGAAAGCGGCCGACTGCAAGCCATCGTTGTGGCCGCGCAGCACCATGAGTTCCTTTCCGGTGGCGGCGTCCCACACCCGGGCGGTTTGGTCAAAGCTCGCGGTGACAATGCGATCACCGTTGGAACTGAAGGCGCCCTGATACACCACCCCTGCGTGGCCGCGTATGACGGAGATTTCCCTGCCTGATGTGGCATCCCACACCCGCGCGGTCTTGTCACCGCCCGTCGTGACGACGCGATCCCCGTTGGGGCTGAACGCGGCCGACACGAGCCAGGCTTGGACATCTTGCCCGCGAAAAACCGCCAACTCGCGGCCAGTGGCGGCATCCCATACCCGACCGGTCCCGTCCCGGGATGCCGTGACGATCCGGTCGCCGGTCGGGCTAAATGCAACGCTGCCGATGTACTGTTCGTGCCCCTGCAAGCTCAGCAATTCGCGACCGGTCCGGGCGTCAAACACCCGCGCTCGAATGTCTTGCTTGGGGCGGATGGCAGCATGATCCGTCAAAATGACAATTCGCTCACCCGAAGGGTCAAATGCTGCACGACTCGGCGCATTCGCGGGTGCATCGATCACTAAGAGCATTCGCCCCGTGTTCGCATCCCAAACCCGAATGCCTTCGTCGGCCGAAGAGGTGACGACGCGGTCGCCGGTGGGACTGAATGCGGCAAATTCCATGTCGTTGCCCGCGTTATTTACGGCCCCACCCGGAACGCGCAAGATCGACACATCCGATGGCGAGGCGGGGTCCCAAATCCGCGCGGTCTTGTCCTCCCCCGCGGTGATCATGTGGTCGCCCGACCGGCTGAACCTCGCCATACTGGCGTAGCCAATATGGCCCCGCAGAATGGCGACTTCGTTGCCGGTGGCGGCATCCCACAGCCGAATCGTCTTGTCGGCCGAGGTGGTGACGACGCGATTCTCCGCGAGATTGAATGTCGCGCAGTTTACCCAACTCGCGTGCCCACGAAGGACGGCGATCTCTCGGTCCGACGCCACATCGCCGACATGCACTGGGCCGTTCCCAGAACGGGTGAGAAGCCGATCACCCGATGGACTGACCTGAAGATAAACCAAGCCGAAGGTCTTGTTGGGCATCGTCCAAATATCCTTGCCGGTTTTTGCGTCGGCCACCTGAAGCGGTGCTTGTGAACCCCAAGACAGCACTTTGTCCCCGGATGCACGGAATGTCACCGCCGGTTGGTGCGTCAGATCGCGTCGAAGAACCTGCACTTGTTGGCCTGAAGCGGCGTCCCAAAGCCGAGCCGTGCCATCATGCGACGCCGTTGCGACTCGGTCGCCGGCGGGGTTGAAAACCGCCGATAACACCAATTTTTCGTGCCCGCGCAGGACCGCTAGCTCTCGACCGGTGGCCGCATCCCATACGCGCGCGGTCTTGTCATTCGACGCCGTGACCACGCGATCACCCGTGAAATTGAAGTTGGCGTCCGAGACGCGATCCTGGTGGCCGCGCAGTGTCATTCGTTCCTTGAAAGTGACCGTGTCCCAAATGCGCGCGGTGTTTCCGTCTCCGACAATGACGCGGTCGCCATTCGGACTGAATGAGGCCCAGACCGAACTCTTACCGGCCGGAAACACGGTCAACTCTTTCCCCGTCGCCGTGTCCCAGAGATGGGTATCCCAGGAGTCTCTCATGGCAGTGATCGCTCGATCTCCCGCTGGACTGAAGACGGCGTCGCGGACGGGGCCCGAGTGCGGACCGAGGACGAGCAGGCTCTCATCCACCCGCGCGTTGTTGTAGCGCCATTCCCAGTTGCGCAACCGCTCCGGACAGGCATTGAGTCGTTCCTGCACGCCGCCCGGTTCATTGGCATTGAGTGATACATCGGCTGCAGCCAGGTTGGCGAAATAGGACTCGACCTCGGCCTGTTCCTGCGCTGTCCGCGCGCGCGCGGTCTCGGCATTCGCCCGTTCCGCCTCGGAGGTGGCCCGCGCCGCTTGCTCCTCGGCCTGTTCCGTCGCCGCCGCGGCGACCCGGGCGTTGCGGTTGGCCGCCGCGAAACCGATCGTTGATATGATCGCGCCCATAAGCAGCGCGGCGCCGACCAAACCGACCGCGACCACCGGGCCTTTATTCCGCCGCACGAACTTTCGCACCTGGTAACTCATCTTCGGCGGACACGCCTCCACCGGCTCATCGCTCAGATACCGTTGAATGTCCCGCGCGAGTCCGCTCGCCGTCTCGTAGCGCCGCGTCCGATCCTTCTCCATCGCCTTCATGGTGATCCAGTCCAAGTCGCCGCGCATGAATTTCGACAACTTGGCCGGCTCCATCCTGCGTTGTGCGGCCACCGAGGGCAGCGAATCTCCTGATTGGCTCAGCCGCGTGCTCGGTCTGGGCGGCTCCTCCTCGCGGATCATTTTGCGGATTTCGTCGTAAGCCGCTTGGGCGAAGCGCTTCTAGTCGAAGGGTGTGGTGCCGGTGAGCAATTCGTAGAGCAACACGCCTAATGAGTAGATGTCGCTCCTGGTGTCGATATCCAGGCCGCTCATCTCGGCTTGTTCAGGGCTCATATATAGCGGTGTGCCAATCATTTGAGCGAACTGCGTATAGACCGTTCGCTCGGTAAGTTGTTGATGGATGGCCTTGGCGACGCCGAAGTCGATCACCTTCACGACCGGTTTGCCGTCGTGCGATGTGACCAGCACGTTACTCGGTTTGATGTCGCGGTGGATGATGCCTTTCTGATGCGCGTGTTGCACAGCCTGACAGACTGCAATGAACAGCTCAAGCCTGTCCCGCGGCGATAACTGATTCTGATCGCAATAGTCGGTGATCGGAATCCCGCGAACCAACTCCATCACGAAGTATGGCCGACCGGAATCTGTCGCGCCGGCGTCCAGCACGCGGGCAATATTCGGATGATCCATCATCGCCAGGGCTTGCCGTTCGGCCGAGAAGCGGGCGATGACTTGCTTCGTGTCCATGCCGGGTTTGATGACCTTCAGCGCAACTTTACGCTTCACCGGTTCCTGTTGTTCGGCGACGAACACCAGGCCAAACCCGCCTTCGCCGATTTGTTCCATCAGACGATAGGGGCCGACCCGCGCTCCCGGCCGCTCCGCAATGGGTTCGTAGTCGGCGGTCTGATTCGGAGGTTTAAGAAAACCCGAATCGCGCTCATGCATGTCGAGCAATGCCCGGACACGCTCCGCAACTCCAGTATCGTCACCACAGGCTTGGGCGATGAACTTGGCGCGATCCTCGGGCGCTTCGATTCGCCGGGCGGCGTTGAAGATGGCTTCTTCGTCGAGGGGTTTGGTTGGCATGGGGATAGTCTCTGAACCGGTGGGTCTCGCAAAGGCTCGACCCACCCTACACAGCAATGCGGAATTGCAGCGCCAAATACCCAATCAAGATTCAGTTCGCGCGTGGGCCTTCGATTTCCAGCCGGAGCCAGGCTCGGGCGTAGGCCCAGTCATTGTCGGCGGTGGACGTGGAAATGCCGAGGGCCTGGGCTGCCTGTTCGTTGGTCATCCCAGCGAAAAAACGGAGTTTGACCAGTTGGGCCTTGCGCTGGTCCTTGATTTCGAGCTTCGCCAGGGCCTCATCGAGCGCGAGGAAATCATCAGGCGTTTGTTCCGCTGCGACTTCCAGGTTGTCGAGATTGAGACGCTGGCGGTCGCCGCCGCGCTTCAGGCTTTTGCGTTGGCGGGCGCGGTCGATCAGGATTCGGCGCATGGCCTCGGCGGCGGCCGCGAAGAAATGGGCACGATTCTCAAATTGCTGTTCGCCGACCAGGTGCAGGTACGCTTCATGCACCAGTGCGGTGGCACTCAGGGTTTGTCCCGGTTGCTCGCTCGCCATCTTGGCGGCCGCGAGTTTGCGCAACTCATCGTAGACGAGCGGCAGTAATCGGTCGGCGGCGAGGTTGTCGCCGGCGTCGATGGCTGCCAGCACTTGAGTGACATCGGGCATGGGCTACTTTCAATTACCCGCCACCCACGCTCCACCTCGGAACAGCGGATCGAAGGCGGAGAATTCACGGTCGAGCTGGCCGTCGCGGTTGCGGTAGATGCGCACCACGGGCGCGATGCCCGGGCCGGGGGCGGTGATGATGTCGGGACGGCCATCGCCGACGGCGTCGCAGACGGCCAGGCGCACGCCGCCGAGAAAGCTGCGATCATAGGCGAAGAACTCCTGCACGAGTCGGCCGCCGATGGGATCGAAGATGCGGACGTGCGGGCCGCCGTTGGTGCCGGCCCCGGTGATGACTTCAGCCCGGCCCGTTCGATTGATGTCGGCAGCGGCTACGAACACGCCGCCCTGAAATGCCGGCTCATACGCATGGAACGATGAGAGCTGCGAGACATCGCGGCCGCTGAATACTTTGATCACCGGTTCGACGCCTGGTCCAGGCGCAGTAATGATGTCAGGGATGCGGTCGCCATCGACATCGCCAAGAGCGACCCGCACGCCGCACTGCAAGTTCTGATCGTAGGCGAAGAACTGCGCTTTGAGTTGCCCGGTCATGCCGTCGATGGCGCGTACGTGCGGACCACCGGGATCGCCGGCCCCGCACACGATCTCAGCCCGGCCATCGCCAGTCACATCGGCGGCGGCGACGAACACGCCGCTGAGGAAGCTCGGATCGTACGCGTAGAATTGGCTGAGCAACGACAAGTCGCGACCATCAAAGACACGCACCAGCGGCGGCATGCCTTTGCCTGGCGCTGTGACAACATCGACGACGCCATCGCCGTTGACATCGCCGACCGCCACGCGGACGCCGCCCTGAAAGCTGGGATCATAGGCCATGAAGTCGTTGAACTCACCGCCGCGCCGGTCGAAATAGACACGCACAATGGGTTGGCCGCCTTCGCCCGCGCCAATGGCAATCGCACCTTGCCGTTTTTGATTATTGAACCAGAACGCGGGCTGCGGAATCTGTTGCTGGCCTACCGCCTGCAACAATGCACGATAAAG
>JANNLP010000117.1:0-6281 GCA_031396905.1 Gemmataceae bacterium | reverse complement strand
GCTTCATCGCACCACGATCAAACGCCAATGTCGAATCCAAATCCGGGTGCCCAGCCACCAACGGCTCATACGCGCGATTGATGACCCAAGTGATGTGAGAGTTCGGCCAACGCTCGCGCAACGCCGACAACACCGGCAGTGCGTGCACGACATCACCCAGAGCACTCGGCTTTATGAGCGCGATGCGGCACGGATTCAGATTGTGGAGCGCAGTCATAGCGGTAGTTCCTCGTGACGAGGAACGCCAATTCCATGTGCCGAGCGCAATCGCGTGGACAACCCCAGTACCAACAGCAACATTGCCGCCGCGACCAGATAGGGCAACTCGTGCCGCGCAGTCTGTCGAAACAACACATTGCCCACGGCCGGACCGAGGATGCGTGCCAGCGCGGAGGCGGATTGATTGATGCCAAGAATCTCGCCTTGCCGCGTCGGATCAGAGCGCCGCGAGATCAAAGCGTTGAGGGAAGGATTGAGGAAGGCGAATCCCGTTACGGCCGCGAACAGCGTCAATAAGAACCATGTCAGCATGATCCTGGGATTGGCGTCTGGCGTGGCAAACGCGGCGACGGCGGCGAGGTTGGCCATGCCGACCAGCATTATCACCAAACCCGCTCGGGCCAGCGACCATTCGTTGAACCTTCCCACGAGCCGGCGATAAATGACACCCTGGGCGATCATCAACGACGCGCCGACAAAAGAGAAGATCAGGTAATTGGCGTCGTCGGAATAGTCGAACGCGGACTTCGTGAGCAGCGACAGCGTACCCTCGAAGTTGGCAAACGCGAACACGGCCATGAAGAAACTCAGGATGAGCAACCCCACCGCCGATTCGCGTACCACCGTGAGCAGCCCGTGAAAGCGCCACAGATCACGCGACCTTGTCTCCGCCATTCCGCGATTGGTTTCCGGCATTAGCCGCCAGGCAAGTATCAACGCGATGAGCGACAGCGTGGCTGCCAGATAGCCCGGTCCACTGCGCGCATCCGGAAACAGCTTGGCGCCGGCAAACGCCAATAGTGGCCCGATGGCAAAACCCAAGCCGAAAGCCGCACCGATGAGGGCCATTCCCTTGGCGCGATCTTCCTTCGTCGTGTTATCCGCGACAACCGCGGCGGCGGTCGAGATCGTCGCTCCAGCCAGTCCCGCTCCCATGCGCGAGACATACATGAGGATTAGTCCCAGCGTCGCCTGGTCTTTACCAAACGTCGAAGCGTAGCCAAACAGGCCGTAGAAAACGACAGACCCAACAAGTCCCAGCACCAGTACGGGTCGCCGGCCAATGCGGTCTGACACCCGGCCCCACAACGGTGCGAATAGAAACTGCATCGCGGAGAAGCTCGACATCAGCGAGCCAATGATCAACCCGCGCGACAACTCGCTCATGCCGTCGGTGTACAACTCGGTGTAACGTGGCAACAACGGCAGCACGATCCCGAAACCGAACAAGTCGATCACGACGACGAGAAAGACGATCAACAGCGCCCGCTTCGATTCTCTGGCATCCACCATGCTCGACAGGATACCATGAGGTGTCAATGTTGGGCCAGATTGTTTGGGGGCGTCGCCAGCATTCCAACCAATTGATAATCTGAGCGCAAACGGAGATTCGCCAATGACTTCGACCAGTCCCGGCCCGGCACGAGCCACAAGCGACCCCGCTACCCGCACCGCCTTTCTCGTGATCGATTCCGAAAGCGTGCCCGATGGCGATCTCATTGCTCGGGTGAAATATCCTGGCGAGAAGCTGACTGCCGACGAAGCGATTGATCGAGCGCGGGCCGAAGTGCGGGCAGCTTCGCCGACGGCGTCGGACTTCATTCCGGTGACATTTCAGATTCCCGTCGCGGTCTGCGCGTTGCGTGTCGGAGCCGACTTCCGGTTGCAAAAAGTGTCATGCCTGGATGCGCCGCATTTTCGACCCGTGGAGATCGTCAAGAAGTTCTGGTGGGGTCTGGACTTCTACAAAGCCAAGCTGGTCACATTTAATGGCCGAGGCTTCGATGTGCCACTGATGGAATTGGCGGCCTTCCGCCACGGCATCAACATCGGCGAACATATCCGCAAGAGCCGCAACCGTTACAACGGCGGTCTGGACTTACAGGAGTTCTTCACCAACTACGGAGCGTGCCGGCTCGTTGGCGGCCTTAACCTGCTCGCCAAGATGATTGGCTTGCCCGGGAAGATGGATGTCAAAGGCGACCAGGTACTCGAAATGCACCGGCAAGGCGACCTCAAAGGCATCAACGAATACTGTTTGTGTGACACGCTGGATACGTACTTCATCTTCCTGCGCACGCGAGTATTAACCGGGGAAATTGATGCTGATGAAGAGCAGAAACTGTTGGCGCTTGCCCGCGAAACGCTTGAAGGCCAATTTGAAGAGTTTCCGATCCTAAAGCCATACTTTGAGCTATGGCACTAATCTGGGGCTGGGTGATCAAGACCCATACCTTTGGTCATTACAATCGTTACAATTGGCATTTAACGAACATTCGCACACCGACCAAGCCGCAAACTTTGGCAAAGTCGTCACTCTCCATTTGACTCGACAATCCCACTTTGTTAGCGTGATGATTACTCCAAGCAGATTGAACAACTGCGGAAGCTGCCGACTACTGGCAGAACACCTAAGTCTCGCATCGGGAGCTGACTCATGAAGCGTTTCGTCGTAGCTTGCGCGTTTGTTGCAGGCATCACTCTTTTTGCCCCCGCTCCGGCGTCGGCGCAAGTCTTTACGGACAATTTTGACACGTACGTGACCGGAAGCACCTTGCCACCGCAAGGCGGTTGGGCGGACTTTGGCGGCACTCAGCCAATAACCGTTTCTGCGACGCAGGCTTTCAGCGCTCCTAATTCCATGCGTCTGCAAGAAGGCACTTCCGCAAATAGTGGTTACGGCTCCGACATTTTCCGCAACTTTTTCGGTGCCCCGATCACGACCGGTACTGTCACCTTTTCGTATCGGCAGTTTGTTGAACCGACGGTCGATACCATGGCGTTCAATTTCATCTCGACCGGTGCGATGCCGAGTACCTTTCAAACAGGTTTGGATATCCGCACCGTAGCCGATGGTACCGGAGCCCTCGCTGGCGGTACAACCGTGTTGGCCGTTCAAGGTGCGACGATTGTCGGAAGCGCGCCGCAAGTGTTCGGAGCTTGGGCAGCTCACAACCTTGTCGTCAATCTGGATGCCAACACCTTCACTTATGGCTACAACGGCTCGCCCGTGGCTGCCGGGGTATGGGACGCCGCGGCTCCTGTGAGCTTTGGTGGCATCAATTTCTGGATGCAGTTCAATAACCCCAATGGCCTCCAGGACTTCGTTTACTACGACGACTTCAGCTTGTCGGTGGTTCCAGTGCCGGAGCCGTCCTCCATGCTGTTGGCCCCACTCGGGTTCGCCGCTTGGAAGCTGCGTCGCCGAAAGAAGTAATCAGCAGATTTCGATTGAAGCAACGAGGGGGCGCAACTGCGCCCCTTTTTTATTGGGTGACTGGAATGACGCGCTAAGCCGCAAGCGGTGGTGGGCGATAAACTGTTGACATGTCGAACCATTTACTCCGCCAGTTGCCCGCCGTGAACCAGGTGTTGCAGGAACCCGGCGTCGCGCCGCTGATTGCGACACATGGACACGAAGCCGTGACTGACGCCGTGCGCGCGTCGCTGAACGCACATCGCGAACAGTTGCGCAATGGTGGCGACGTCGATACGGATAAACTAACTCAAGACATTGCTGCGCGCCTTTATCAGCAGGAAGCGCCGAAACTGCGTTCGGTGATCAATGCCACGGGCGTGTTGCTGCATACAAATCTAGGGCGTGCGCCGCTGGCTCAAGCGGCTGTCCAGGCGGCCGCCGAGGCGGCGACGGATTATCTCAATCTCGAATTGGACCTGGCGACCGGCAAACGCTCACAGCGGCAACATGCCATTCGCGAATGGTTGTGCCGTTTGTTGGGTTGTGAATCGGCGACGGCCGTGAACAACTGTGCGGCCGCCACGGTTTTGGTGTTGCGCGCCTTGGCCATGGGCCGCGAAGTGATCGTCTCACGCGGGCAGCTCGTCGAGATCGGTGGCAGCTTCCGAATCCCCGACATCATGGCGACCAGCGGCGCCATGTTGCGCGAAGTCGGCACGACCAACATCACACGCATTGAAGACTATGAACGCGCTATCACGACCGACACCGCAATGATCATGCGCGTGCATCAGAGTAATTATCGGGTGCGCGGGTTTGCGTCGTCGCCTTCGTTGGACGAACTTTACGCGCTAAGCCGCAAGCGGCAGGTGCTGTTTGTAGATGATATCGGGTCGGGAGCGTTGATTGACTATGCGCGGTTTGGCTTGTCCGGTGAACCGTTGGCCGCTGATAGCATTCGCGCGGGGGCCGACCTTGTATTGTTCAGCGGTGACAAGTTGCTGGGCGGTCCGCAGGCGGGGGTCATTGCCGGGCGCAATGACTTGATCGAAACGATTGAGCGCGATCCGCTGATGCGGGCGTTTCGCCTCGACAAGATGACGCTGGCTGCATTGGAAGCCACGCTGCGACTGTATCTACGACCGGAGAAAGCGCTGGCCGGGATACCGGTGTTGCGACAATTGAACTTGTCGATGGATGAGTTACGGCTGCGTGCCACTCACATTGCTGAACAAGTGCGTGAGATAATTTCAGCCGAAGTGCGTGACGACGTCACTTTCGTCGGCGGCGGGTCGTTGCCGGATCAGGCGTATCCGACCGTCGTCGTTGCACTGAGTCCAAGCGAAGGTGCCGACGCGCTGGCGCGGAATTTGCGCATGGGTGACCCGCCAGTGCTGACGCGGGTCCAGGGCGGGCAAGTGCTGATGGATATGCGCTCAGTGTTTGAGGCGCAAATCGAGTCATTAGTTGATGCAGTTCGACGCTCCAAGCCGCTTGCGGCTTAGCGCGTCAATTATGAACGTCCATCTCAATCCCGCGCATCGCCCGGTATTCGCAATATGGTCCCCGCTGGGATCGGCGCGTTGGCGTTGGCATTCAACGATGTGTTCAACTGGTGGATCGTGTTCCAAGCTTGCGGGTTGTTGAGCTTCTTCCGGGCGATATCGATCATCGTCTCGCCGCCGTCTTGCACGCGGTACATCTTCGTGGTGGCCGCGACTTGTCGGGCCGGCGCAGGTGTCCAACTCGGCGAGGCGGCGGTTGCAGGCGGGGCGGCCGCCGTGTTCAGCGGTTTGAAGTCGGCGATCAAAGTCGGGTAACGCTTCTCCAGCACCCGAAGCGGCGGAATCCACACAACGGTACCGGCCGCCAATCGCGGTGGATCCAGTTTCAAGTTCGGCGAGCCAATGGGATAGTCTCGGTTGTATTGCTGTAAACTCATCGCGTACTTATCGCCCATGTAAAAGCGCTTGCTGACGCTCGCAAAAGTGTCGCCGGCTTGCAGGCGATATTCTTCCTCCAAATAGCTGTCGCTCACAGGCATTTTCGCTACAGGCGGTTTGGTTCCGGATGTTGGTTGGAAATTTGGCAAAGGTTGCGGCGGCACCGGATCATTGATGAGCGATGCCGACCCTGCCGGTGGCACGATCATCTTGGGTTCGTCTTTTGGTACGACGACAGGCTTAGGCTCTTCCTTCGGCACGATGATTGGCTTTGGTTCTTCCCTCGGTGGGTCTTTCACAATGGGCGCGACATCAACGGGCACGAAGGGTGCAGCCGGCGGGTCGATGGCCTTGGGCGCATCCTGCTTCACGTCGGCGGGCTTGAACTCAACCGATACATCGGCAGGCTTCGGCGTTTCCTTCGGCGGATCCTGCGGCTTAAACTCCGGCATCGCCGGCAGCGGATCGGGTGATTTCACAACGTCGGCTTTCGGTGTCTCAACGGGTTGTGCGGTAGACTGGCCCGGAAAATCGAATGTCGAGGGCACGGGAGCCGGCACAGTTGCGACGGGATCAGGCATCTTCGCCGCTGGCTCCATGTTTACTGAAACGGCCACCGGTGGCGGTTGAAACTGCGGAGCCTGCACTGTTTCGAGTTTCGCGGACGGCAATGGTGGCGACTCGGGTGGCTGCGCTTCAGTCGCCGCTACTTCCGTAGCCGCATCGGGCGGCGTTTCCGTGGACGCTGAACGCATTCTCAGCCCCAAGTATCCGCCCACGATGCACAGGAACGACCCGGCGACCACCAGGCCGACTTTGGATTCGCGTGTCATTGTTCGCCTCCTGCCACTCGCACGGCCGCCCGCAGCTTGGCGCTGCGCGACCGCGGGTTGACTTGCACTTCCTGTTCGCTTGCCGTC
>JANNLP010000086.1:0-2916 GCA_031396905.1 Gemmataceae bacterium | reverse complement strand
GCAGCGTAATAGGCGATCGCGCTCACGGACAGCACGATGATGGGAAACGTGATCCATGTCAGTTCCAGTCGCTTGACGACTTTCTTTAGAAAGAAGTAATCAAGCGGGCCGACGAGAATGATGTACGCGAGGATGAAGAGGGCGACCCAACCGAACGAGATCACCGGCACGCCGGGAAAGGTCTCCATCGCTGTGACCAAGGTGCGGAAGTCAGTGTCTTCGGAGGAATTGTCGCCATAACCGCCGTAGCGCCGATAGTTGACGGAACTGTCAATCTGCACGGCGGGCACATGGGTGCCGCCACGGTTGGCCAGTTCGCGCCAAAACACATCACGGTGTCGCCACTTGGAAAGCGGTTTGTCATCAATGTCAAAGGCCACCACGGTGACACGGCCAAATCCATAACCTGCCCGCAACGCAATGGGCTGCCCCGGCGTATCGCCCGAGCGCAATGTTGAGAGTATCGCTTGCGGGCTGCGTTCCGCTTTCGGCGACAACTTGGCCACCGTAACTTGCGTCAACGGTTCTTCGCTGGCATTCAAATCGGTCCATGCCAGTCGCAGCTCTGTTTGTTCCGACGTGCCGATGGGCAATGCGGGCAACGCATCGGTAAGTTCCTGCGCACCGGCCAGCAAATCCTGATTCTTGCCGATGCTGACGATGAGCTTGCCGCCGCGACGAACCCAATCGACCAGCGCGGCTTTGCGGCCATCGCGCTCGCCGACCAACGCGGTGACGAATTCGCGGTCACTGGTGGTCAGGATCACTGTGTCGATGGAGTTGTAACCAAACCATTGTGTCGGCATCTGATCGAGCCGTGTGACCATGGCCCGCAACGAGCGCTCGCCTTCGGCCATGTTGGGGGTGACGGCTTCTTCCAACTGCACGCCGGGCAGTGGCACGCCATCAAGGCCCGTTCCAATGGCGAGAAACAGGAACTGCGACGGGTCCAGCCCGGTCAGCGGTTGGGCGAATTCGTTGCTGATCGTGCGGTTGTTGTGCTGAATCCGGACCAGCATGTTATCGTTGCGGCTGCCAGGGCGGGCGTAACCTATCACCGTTTCCGTCATCCCCGGCTGCAACTGCGGCAACGCCACGGTGTACGAAGTCGGCATGTGATCGCAATCGGCCGCGTCAATCACCAACTCGGCCGGCGCGAGATACGGCCGGTTGCATTTCACATCGACATAGACCGGCGTCCAACTGCCTTCCTTGTATACATTTCCGCCGACGAACGACGTTCGCGCTTTTCCCAGCGTGGGAAAGCCCACATAGACGGCAGTGACTTCAACATCGTAGCGCGACTGCTGCGCGATCGCCAGCGGGACGAACGTGATCAGGAATGACACGGCGATGAATGACTGTCGCAATCGATTCATAGGTTGGGCCGCATTAGGGTTTTTCTTCGTTGGAACAAGCACAGGGCGATGAACTGCATCCGGGGCAACCGCGGCCATACTTGGCGCGGTACGCCTCTTCCATGTCGATGCCGGCAATGTTGGCCAGCGTCGCCAGCCATGCCAGCACGTCGGCGAACTCGCCCAGCCGCTCGGCTTGATCGCCGCCACGCAGGGCTGCGCTCAACTCGCCGACTTCCTCCATGAACCACATGAAGGTGCCATCAATGCCGCGCGATCCATCCTTGCGGCCATAAATCGCGCGGATGTCCTGCTGAACATCGGCCAAGCTCAACGCCATCTCGCCTCCGATTCAGGATATGATGCCGGTCAGGGTTTGGGCGGCGGCGGCGTGACGTTCTCTGGTTTTTTCAACAGCCCGCGCCACTTGGCCAACTCGTCTTGCTTGCCTGCCTTCGCGAGCGCCGCCAGCAACAGGTCCTGCGCGGAGTCGTCGGTGGGATCGATTTCCAGCGCTTCGCGGGCAAATTTCGCCGCTTCCGTCGGGCGGTCGAGGTCCAAGAGCAACTTCGCCAACTCGCGGCGGCCATCCAGGTCGTCGCTTTCCACTGCCAGGTATTCGGCGTGGGCCTTTGCAGCTTTCTCGAAATCGCCGGCTTGTTTGGCGGCTCGGGCCAAGTCCGCACGCCACTCCGGGTCGGCCGGTTCGAGCTTCATACCGCGCTCAAACGCCGTGACCGCCTGTTCGGCCTGTCCCGAATGCATGAGCGCCTTTCCGAGCGAACGCAGGCATAACGGATGTGGCTGCTCGCCTTCGGTGGCCGTCGTCAACACTTCCATCGCCTTGTCTTCATCGCCCGAATCTAGATAAAGCTGTGCGCGAACGTAGAGGGCCAAGCCGCATTTGGGATCCTTCTCCAGGGCGACATTGGAATACTCGCGGGCCTCCCGAGCTCGCTTGCGCCGATAATATTGCTCCGCAAGCCGGGCGTTGGTCGCCACATCGTCTGGATTTTTGGCGACCGCGGCTTCGAGTTGTGCGAGGCTGACAATCTTGTCAACGGGTTTCGCGCCTGACCTAGCAATGAGATCTTTGAGGAACGCGGCATAGCCAGCATCGACGACGGCGACTTCCACACCGCACGCTTCACGAATCGCCGTCGCAGAGTCTTTGCCGGCAGCGAAGGCGCGTAACAGCTTCACGGCGACATCCGGCCCATGCGTTTTCGTGAGATACTCGATTAACAAGTGTGCCTGGCAGTAGGCGAGCGTGTTATCTTCCGGCAGCCGTGGGTGCGTGAACCCGGAGTCGAGCGTGGACAGCGTCAACAACTCATTGGCGGCCGCCCGGCTGGCGAGTATCCGCAACCACTCAGCTGGTCGGCCGGCGCTTTCATTTCCGACGGCCAATCCTTCGGTCAGCCAATGCGGTGACAAGTAGTTGGACTGATCGAGATTGAAGATGTGCGTTAGTTCGTGCCGCAGCACCCGCGCCCAGTTGAACGGCTTCTTCACACCCTGGGCTTTCGGTGCCGACATCGCCAGCACTCGGCCCGTC
>JANNLP010000077.1:0-2618 GCA_031396905.1 Gemmataceae bacterium | reverse complement strand
TGTCCGGGCCCTATTTTTTTTTTTCCCCCCGGGCGGGCGCGGTCTCGTTCCCTGGCTTTACACCGACGGGTTTACGACCCATTTTATACTTCGCGTCCGCAGCACCCACGAACCTGGCCACACCCGTCCGTCCTCCGGACGGTACGCGTGGTGGGGCTCTCCCCGGCGTTGAAACGCCTGGCTACGATCGTGCGCCCTCCGGGCGAAGAGACAAAGTGCATTCGCTCCACCTGACCGCATCGGCCACATCGTATAGTTTGAAGTCAGCCGAACAAAGGCCCCGGCAGGTAAGCTTTAACGTTATGCACTGGAGTGACATTCCTTGATGACGCGTTGGTTTGGTTTTTCTCACTGCGATCTCGAAACGGCTCGACACGCCGTGGAAACCACATTCGGCATACAGTTGGAGCACCGCGAAAGCTTGTATTGGGGTGGGGACTATTACCAAAGTACTGGCCCTGACGGTTTGTCGATGTCGCTTCGATACAACCGTGACTTGTTATGGAAAGACGGCGATGACCCAGAGGAGCGTTTCGCAAAGCCGGCGTTCGCTGCCTACCCGGTTTTTCTGAAGGTGTGCTTACCAGACGAGCAAGGCACTTGGCCGACAGTGATTGATACTGCATTGCCCGGTGCTGTTGAACTATCACAAATTGCACATCCATCCGCCCCACCTGCCCGCGGCGGACACGTCGTGTAGCTTGAAGGCAGTCAGACGATTGCCCCGGCAGGGAGACCGCGGTGTCGCGAAAAGCAAAGCGTAAGTCGGGCGAGGCGGCGGGGCAGCGCGAGACCGGCGGCGACACCGGCGGAAAGTCCACGACTTGGGCCTTTGTGCTCGGGATCTTTATGGTTTTCCTGACGCTGTTGGCGGCACATGCCACGCTGCGGGAGATCTACATCGGTATGCACCGGGGCGACTACGTGCGCGACGAGTTGGTGGTGTCGAGTGTGTCCAGCCTTGACGACTCGCCTTCGCTTCACGGCCAGATGGCCTCGAGTGGCGAGTCCATCACCGTCCCGCTTGGCGTGGCCGGCCCCGACTCAGATCGCTTTTGCGAACTACAGCGGGCGGGACAGATCGAGGGGCAGCGCGTCCCGGTCTGGTATCTTCCACAAGAGACGCCCTGGTGGATGAGCGGCCCGGATCCGGTCCGCCTGATCCACGTTTCGCGATTCGAGGATTGCTGGGGTGGGTGGCGCACCGGCGTCGCCATCACTGTCCTCTTGGTCATCGTCACCGTTTGGCTGCTCGCCTACGGGATCAAGCGATTAGAGTGGACTCAAGAGCCAGCGACTTGACTCGGTGGTAAGAGGCCGAGCGCGAACAAACCTCGAACCACTTGCTTCACCTGACCGCGGGCGGGCACGACGTGTAGGTTGAAGTCAGCCGGACGATAGCGGCGGCGGGTCAGCGTGAGCGTTAGGCCGGGCACCGGAAAGTTGCCTGATGAAGCAGTTGTCGTTTACTAGTATCTTGTTGTGTGTCACGGCCATAGGGTGTGTCGCGCTGGTCATCGTTTGTGGTGGCTTCGGCCCCGGCATGGCCGACTATACCTACGACGTGTCCGGCGGCTACCACGTAGTGCGCTCGTCGGCACACCAGATCACGGTGGTCCCTGTCAAAGGGTGGATGGACCAGACTCCGATCATTCCCCCCAAGGTGGTGGAGATCGCTTGGGACGAGACGTTTGTCCTGGCCAAGCAGCAGCACCTGCGGCGAGCGTTCCCCAACAACTCGAGAAACGCCTATGAGGAGCCGGCCCCAGGGCAGTTCAGCTACTGGATTCTGAACGTCAAAGAGCCAAAAGTCTTCGGGCCGCTCGAAGAGGCAACGTTCCGGGCAAACCGGATTGAGTTGCGAGTCCCGGAGTCATTGAAGCTGCAGGGAGTTGAGTCATTCGTCTCTAGAAAATGGCTTGCACAAAGTAATGGAATCATTCAACATTCGATAGCAGCTGCCGCGGCTGAAGGTGTGCAATAGTTGGCCGTACAATATGAAGAACACGACCGCGTGGATTATCGACTCAATACCTCCCGCACTCGGCCTTACTGGAGCCAACTCGTGATCACTCGTTGTTTGGGGCTCGTTTTGCTCGCGGTTGCCGCGAGTGTGACTTCGGCAGCTGACAAAGATGCGCGGGTTTACGAGCTGCGGGTGTACTCGGCGATGCCAGGGAAACTGGACAACTTGCAGGCGCGATTTCGTGATCACACGGTGAAGCTGTTTGAGAAGCATGGGATGACGAACGTCGGCTATTGGGTGCCGATCGAAAACCCGGAGCATCAGTTGATCTATGTGCTCGCGTTCCCCAGTGCCGAGGCTCGGGAGAAATCGTGGAAGGCCTTTGGCGATGATCCGGAATGGAAGAAGGTTCGTCAGGAAACCGAAGCCAACGGGAAGATTGTCAACAAAATCGAAGTGGTCCAACTCGCAGCGACTGATTATTCGCCGGCTCTTAAGATCGAAGGGAAGGGCGAGCGCGTTTTCGAGCTGCGCACTTATACGGCCGCGCGCGATAAGCTCGGCGCGCTCAACGGCCGTTTCCGCGACCACACCGTCAACCTGTTCACCAAGCACGGGATAACCAATGTCGGCTACTGGACGCCGATGAAGG
>JANNLP010000061.1:0-4809 GCA_031396905.1 Gemmataceae bacterium | reverse complement strand
GCAGCGTCACCACATCCGAGCGATCAAAATGAGCGGCAAAGAACAGTGACCGCTCGATCAAACGCAAGCGCATTTCCAGCGCCGGGCCATCCGTGGTTGGATTGGCCGAGGCCAGCGTCTGCGCCGACCGATCCAACAACGCGCCGGCGGCTTCCACGGTCAAACGGCCTGAGAGCGGCACACATTCAGCCAACACACGAAGCCGCAGTTCAGGCACACCCTCGGTGGGTCGCAAAAGTTGATTGATGCGAATGGCCAAACTCGCTGGATCGCGCAGGTCGGGCAGCTTGGCGGCGTCACGCACCAGTTCGTGGTCGTAGCCTTCACGCCTCGTGTGGCGATACGGATCGAACTTCTCCAACGGTTCCATGATGCGCGATTGTTCACGGAAGCGCTCGACCGCATACGGCCCGGTGCGGCGTTT
Organism: Gemmataceae bacterium; assembly: GCA_031396905.1. GTDB lineage: Bacteria > Planctomycetota > Planctomycetia > Gemmatales > Gemmataceae > JAIBBI01. The sequence continues at coordinate 4,385 of JANNLP010000061.1, read as the reverse complement.
GTTGTACTCATTGGTCCGCGGCAACGGGCTGGTTTCCGTGTGCATCTGCGCCAGGTAGTCCAGCACCTCCGGCGGCAATGGGCCGGCATGGGGCCGCCCCGACAGCAGTTGTTCGACACGCCACGTGAGCGCCTGCAATAGAACCAAATGGGCATCACGGGTGTCGTCGCCGACTTCCTCAAGAATCACTTCCGAGTGCTTCACCAACGCCCGCGCGGCCGATGCTTCGCCGAGCCGGGCCAGCCCGAATGCGAAGAACAAGTCAATGTAAGCGGCCGTTGGGTCACGACTGAGGTCGAGCTTAACCTGTTCGCCGTACCAGCTGCGAATGCGCGTGCGAACATCGTCGATCCATTCACGGACGCTGCGCAGTCGATCGGAATCGACCCTACCCGCAAAGCGCAGGAACGTGGGCAAGTCGGCGTCGGCGTCTAGCCCACGCTCCAACAATCGAGCGAGCAAACGATCACGGGCACGGACCAGTGCCAGCGTGTCGCCGCCGGCCAACTTGGCCCATGCGCACCATGTCAGCCATGTGGCACGCACCGGTAGCAATCGTTCGTTTGATTGGATAAACTCTTGAACGTCGGCGAGCCGTGCGAGCAACGGCGACGATGACGATTGATGAGCGGACCAAACGACGACGGCGGCGAGAGCACGGACATCACCGGCCGTGGCCGGTGTCGGCGAAAGCAAGCGGTCGATGTCCGCCTCGGTCAATTCGGATTCACTGAGCGCTTTCTCCGCCTGGACCCAATGCCAAAGATGAGTATCGGGTGGATTAGCGTCGTCCCAAAAAGTATGTGTCCACGCCAAGGTCGCTTCTGCCGGCTGCCGAAGTGCGGCATTCAAATCGGCAAGCCGGGGCCAAAGCACCTGCCGCTTCGGATCATCGAGCGGGCCATCAATGGCGAGAAACTCGCCTTCGACGGTCGTCAACAACTCGCGCAACTCAGAGTTATTCACCGGGAGTTCGACGCGCTGCACTTCGCGAATCGGGGCGGGCCGGCGTTGCGGTCGTGCTTCTCGCTTCGGTGCGGCGAGCTTCTTTTCGACCGGTTTGGTGGTTTGCCTGGCTGCCTTCGGTTTCTTCTCGGTGGCCGACGGCAGCGCTACCGACTCTTCGACGATCACGCCGGCAAAGCCAAACTCAGTGGCCTGAATCCACTCCGTCAACGATTCACCATCGCGGTTCAGCACGACATCGATCCATGCCGACAGTGGCTGAAACGCATCATCGGGCAACGACTCTGCAGTGAAACCGTCATGTGCGGGTGCAAGCCAAGTGATGATCGCCGCGTCGGCGGCCAGCATCTTTTGCATGGTGTCACGTCGCAGTGGCGGGTCGATGCGGTTACCCACCGGCACGAACAGATTGGGCAGTCGCAGCCATGGTCGATACGCTTCGGAAACCAACTGCAACTCCGGCGGCGGCAACTTTGTCGGACGCAGCCGCAACACAACGACGCGATTGCCCCCCGAATCCGTCACGGCAAAGGCCAACTGGCTGCGTGTCTTTTCATCGGCCCGCTGGACAAAGGCATCCATTTGAGCGACGGCATTCTGTCGCAGCACCCATAGCGCCGGCACCTCCGTCGATGCGCTCGGCGACGGCGTTAGTGGAACGACAATGGGTTCGGGCCACGGGTCATCGGTTGCCGGAATGGTTGGCGGTTGGGCGATATTCAGAATCGCCGCGACATCGCGGTATTCCCCCTCCGGCAACATCTCCCAATCTCGGCCAGGCTTCATCAGTAAGAGCTGTCCGACCGGCACGTCAATACGCTCGGTGTAAGGATGCCCATAACCAAGTCGCACCCAGACGCGCGATGACACTTCTCGATAAGCTGTCGGCGCGCCTCGATCACCATCCAGCGCTGATAACAGCGTGTAGTACGGTGGTCCGATGACACGGACGAATGTCCGCACGTCTCCATCAACCATGAACTTCCGCACGGCGGAACGGTCGTGGCCTTGCCGAAGGAGTTCGTTGATAAAGGGTTCGAGACTGAACGCATCGGTTAGCTCAAAAAGGATGGGCGTCTGCGGCCCGACTTCGGGCATGAGCTTGTCGCGCACAACGGGGAACAACTGGAGCCAGTGAGACACTCGCTTCGCCTTATCACTGATAACATCCTTTGTCGATTCAATGCCGAATCGGGCCAATTCAATCGGCACGTCACCCCGCGCATGGACAAACGTGCGACCATCGGCGTCGTGCCAGAACTGAATTGGTGCTGTCAGTACCTCAGCCGGAATAATGCCGCCGCACACGGCGAAGTGAAGTGTGTCAGTGTCCGGAAAAATGAGCGTCATTGGCCTTCACGGACCGCGCGCTTGCTTGGTTCGGCCTCTGCCGTTGACGGGGCGGCTCCCCCCTGCCCTTCTCGCTCGACGATCAGGCGACCGCCTTCGCCGGCCTTGATCAGGCCGCCTTCGACTAGACGATCGACAAGTTTGCGGTGCAGTTGTTCGTGTTCGACAGGCAGCAATTCTTCGTCGTCGTGCAGCTTCACGACGATGTCGCGTTTGCCGGTGGCCGGGTCGCAGCGCAGTTGAATCGTCATCTCGGGCATGTTATTTCAGCATCTCCCCGAGCGTCTTGGCGTCGATGGTTTTCTTTTCCACGAGCAAATCGGCCAATAGTTTCAGTGACGGTTGATTCATCGCGAGGATCGTCTCCGCGCGCTTGCGACACTGTTCCAGGACTTCGCGCACTTGGCGATCCAGGGCGGCCAATTGTTCCGGCGACATGTGCGGATGCCGAGTTGCCTTGTCGTCGGCATTGAAACGCATTACGCCGGTGTGTTCGCCCATGCCCAATTCTTCGACCAACATGCGGGCAATCTGCGTGGCCCGGCGCAAGTCTTCGCTGGAACCAATAGAGAGGTCATCCAGCAGCAACTGCTCGGCTTCCCGGCCGCCCATCAGAACACAGATCGTGTCCAACAGTTCGTTGCGTGTGACCACGAACTTGTGCAGGCGGTCTTGATAGCGCACATAGCCGAGCGCCCCGGCGGTGTCGCCGCGAATGGTGATACGCTCAATCGGCGGCGCGTGCGGGCAGTGCATAGCCACCACGGCATGGCCGGACTCGTGGACGGCAACCACGCGTTCTTCCTTGGTTGTCAGTGTCGGTATCTCGACGTATTCCGTCAAAGCGCGTTCAACATCTTCGGGCGGCGTCGGCCCCGACTTCTCTTCACGCAGCCTGATACGGGCAATGGCGCGGCACAGTGCATTGAGGTGATCGCCACTGTAGCGAGTACCTGACGCCACGCCTTCGACGAAATCGGCGGTTCGTCGAACAGCGTAGTCCAGCGCCTCGTCTGACATTTCCAACTGCATCTTGCGGTTGTAAATGTCGAGAATGGCCCGGCGGTCAGCTTCATCGGGATATGGAATCAGGAGATGAAACTCGAACCGGCCCGGGCGCAGCAGCGCGGGATCGAGAATCTCAACATAGTTCGTGGTGCCGACGACGAAGACCAGTTCATCGGAGCGAAAGCCATCCATTTCCGTGAGCAACTGGTTGACCATCGAATGCTCGACGCCGGAGCCGGTGTAGGTGCCGCGCGCGGATGCAAACGAGTCCAACTCGTCGAACACGATGATCGACGGCGCCGACTGGCGAGCGCGATGAAAAATCTGCCGAAGGTTCTCTTCGCTCTCGCCGACCCACCGGCTTTTCAACTCCGGCCCGCTGACGATGGTGACGGCCGCGCCGATGACGGTGGCCATGGCTTTGGCGAACAATGTCTTGCCCGTGCCCGGCGGCCCCCAGAAGATCAGGCCGCGCGGCAACAACTCTTCCAAGCGTGCGACTTCGTCGGCATCGGTCGCCCGATCTTTGATCTTGAGGACTTGCAGAATCTCATTAGTGAGTCGTTTCTTGACTTTGTCGTAGCCGCCGATGTCGGCATCGAGATCGACATTGGGCACTTCGAGGCCGCTGCCCAGCGTCGCCTGCCGCAATTGGCGATATGCTTTACGAGAATCGGCCGGGTAATCCTCGCCGTCGAGCGTACTCATGAGCCTGCGCAAACGCACGGCATTCACGCCGGAGACATGCTTGTACAACGCCCATGGATTAAACTGCTTGCCGAACTTGCGGGCTTCACGCTGCGTGACCAGATGCCGTAGTCTTGGCCGGGGAATGCCCAGCAGACTGACGCGGTGCGGGAACAAGCTCTCGATCACCTTCGGCAGTGGAAACGACGGGTCCTTGAAGCCAAGGCAGATCACTTCCGGATTTTCGTACAGCAGCACGACCGCCTCGCGCGCTTCGGTGGTCAGGCTTCCGTGACTGGTGGTGAGCAAATCCAAATGCGGCAACACCAGCACGCGCTGTTCCAGCGAGCCGCGCACGGCGTCACGCAATTGAC
>JANNLP010000023.1:0-9074 GCA_031396905.1 Gemmataceae bacterium | reverse complement strand
TCGACCGCGTCGTTCGTCCCCGAAGCGCAGATCATCGCGTCCATGTCGGGGAAGGGAAGGCCGATGGATCCTTCGCGATACTCGGTGAGCGGCGTGGCCATGATCGCGGTCGATTTCCAGGAAGTCCACGCCGGAAATGTCGAGCAGCAGGTCAAACTTCAATGCCGGGTCGCTGCGCAGATGTTGGCAGACTTCGAGCAAGTCGTCCGCATCGACGACGACGTTCGGCTCGATGGCTTCGGGATACTTCTGAATGATCTTGCCGGCGAACTTGGCTTCGAGCGCGGCAATGATGTCGGGTCCGGTCATGCTTTGCTCGGCTTGGCGAGTTCCTTGGTTTTCATCACGAAGGCGTTGGCTTTCTCGAATGTCTGCAACTCTTCAGGTAGATCGACGAAGCCGGTGCGCATGGGAATTGGCATGTCCACCGGCTGACCCTTGGTGAGGTCTTTCATGCCGTGGACCTTGTCCTGAATGCGCATCAGGCCTTCGAGCAGCGCTTCCGGCCGGGGCGGGCAACCCGGGACATACACATCGACCGGAACAACCAGGTCCACGCCTTTGACGACGTTGTAGCCGTATTTGTAATATGGGCCGCCGCCGCAGGTGCAGGCGCCCATCGCAATCACGAACTTCGGGTCGGGCATTTGGTTGTAAAGCCGGCGCACGCGCGAGGCCATCTTGTAATTGACGGTGCCGGCGACGATCATCAGGTCGGCCTGCCGGGGCGTGGCGCGGAAGGCACCGGCGCCGAAGCGATCGATGTCGTAGCGCGGTGCGCCGGTGGCCATCATTTCGATGGCACAACATGCCAGTCCAAATGTCATGGGCCACATGCTGGATTCGCGCGCCCAGTTGATGGCTTGCTCCAGCGATGCGGTGATCACGCTCTCTTCAAATCGGCCTTCAAAGAAGCCCATGTCAAGCCTCGACTTTGTTTTGTGCTGCCAGGCTGCGGACCCAGTTCAAGTCGCCGCGTTTCCATAGGTACGCGAAGCCGACGAGTATCACGCCGAAGAAGAACAGGATGTCGGTAAATGCGATCCATGCCATCGTATGTGCGGCTGACCGGATTTCGGCCGTCAGTCCATGGTCAGCCGCCTGAATACTCTGGCCGAATATGACCGCCCAGGGAAAGAAGAACGCCATTTCGACGTCGAAAATCACGAACAACAGTGCGACGACATAAAAGCGCAGGTCGAACTGCACCCAGGCACTGCCGATGGTCGGCTCGCCGCATTCGTAGATTTGGCCCTTCTCGACGTCCATCTTGGCCGGGCGCAGCAACTTACCGATGGTCAGGTTCAACAGAATGAACCCGATGCCGACAGCAGTGAACAACAAAAGATAACCGACGGTCGTCGTCATTGATTCAACTCGCGGTGGCAGGGACGGTTTCAGCAGGCTTCGGCGGGTCGGGCTTCTTTTCCCACACCGGCAACGTCTGCATCTTGGAGGCGGCAACCGCGGTGGGATTCAGCGAGGCCTGACCCCAAGCCGTATCCAGCGGCAGCTTGGCGAAATCTACAATGCAACCATCGCGGCTGAAGCAGCTCTGATCGAAGGTTGAGCCCATGAAGATGCAATCCACCGGACACGGATCGACACACAACGCACAAAACATGCACTTCGTATAGTCGATGGCGAAACCGGTGACCTTGAAACCCTTCAATGGCGGCGTGGCTTTCTCTTTCTCGATATAGATGCAATCGACCGGGCAGGCCTTGGCGCACTTGTCGCAGCCGATGCAGGTCGTGAGATCGAAGCGATGAAAGCCACGGTAGCGCGGCTTCACCGGCACGCCGCGTTCGGGGTATTCGAACCGCTGGGTAAACGTTTTTCGCTTGTACGTCTGAAAAAAGTACCAAAGCGTGATGTACATCCCCTGGCCGACCGTCATGACGGCGCGAGAGACGTTACGCAACCAGGCACCCATGGAGAAGCCTCTTCATATAACCTGCTTCGATGTCAATAAGTATAGAAGCGCGGGGAATTGCAACAAGAAGAATGGCCAATGAAACAACAAAGCCGAAGGTAGTCCGACTCGCTTGCGCTCTGCGCCCGGTCGGATTCTACCTTCGGCTTGCCCTCAAAGTCGCCGAGGACTCGCGCTCGGCTCAGCTGAGGGTTGACAAGCGATCGCGGAACCACCTGTCGGCTCTGGCGTTTGGAACGACGAAAAACGCCTCCGCCGTTTCGGCCTGGGCGAACCCAAGCTCCGCGCGGCGGATTTGAACCACGGACTCGCCCCGTCGTACACGGGATGCACCACGCAAAGCAAGACTTATGCCGTGCGCGGCAAGCTTACCAACGATTATGCAAATCGTTCGCAGGCAATGACTAACGGCGAATTGGCGAATGTCGGGTCGAACCGGCGACGTGTCGGACATTCCGACACAACTGTCGGATTTCACGACGTGGGTGATTGGTGGGCGTTCACGATGAGCGTAGCATGACCATCATCATCATAGGATACCCGGTCCGTGGCAGCAACTCCTTTAGCACCGACGAAACCAAAATCGAAGCCGCGCGACGAAGTGCGGCTTTTGCCGCCATATCATGTGATCTTGTTAAACGATGACGATCATTCGTTCGACTTTGTGATCAATGTGCTGCGGAAAGTGTTTGGCTTCGAGTTGGAACGTGCCGTGCAGTTCACGATTGAGGCGCATACCAATGGCCGGGCCGTCGTGTGGACCGGACCGAAAGAAGTGGCCGAGTTCAAAGTCGAGCAAGTGCAGACGTTGCACGAAATCCGCGAGCGTGATGGAGCCAAGTTAGGCCCCGTCGATTGCATCATCGAACCCGCACCGACGTAAACGGAGTCGATTCCATGTCTCCAGCCGAAGCACTACCGATCGGCGTTTGCAGTTGGTCGTTGCAGGTGACGAGCGTTCCCGAATTGGCGGGGTTTATGCGCCGATTGGGTTTGACTCACGTGCACATCGCATGTGGCGATCCACACCATGCATCGTGGGTCGAAGGCGATGCGATGCCCGCTGCGGCGAAAGCGGCCGGCTTTCACATGACCGGCGCGATGCTCGGGTTTCCTGGCGAAGATTACACGACACCTGAGACCATCAAGAACACCGGCGGCTTCGGCCCGGCACACCTGCGCTTTGAACGCTTGGAATGCTTGAAATGGGGTTTGAATCGGACCAAGGAACTCGGACTGAACGATCTTTCCTTCCACGCTGGCTTCATCCCGGCAATACGTTCATCGGAATACAGTACGTTTCTCGGCATGATGGTGCTGGTCGACACACTGGCAACCGACGCCGGCATCACCGTCTGCTTGGAAACTGGCCAGGAATCGGCCGCACTTTTGAAACAGACGCTCGACGATTTGAATTGCGACTATCTGAAAATCAATTTCGACCCCGCCAACATGCTGCTTTATGACATGGGCGATCCGCTGAAGGCCGTCGAGTTGCTGGCACCACACATCCGTCGGGTGCATGTCAAGGATGCCAAACGACCAACGACGCCCGGCCAATGGGGCGAGGAAGTCCCGCTTGGCCAGGGTGAAGTCATTATCCCGGCATTTGTGCAATCCCTTTGGCGTGTCGGCTACCGTGGCCCGCTGTGCATCGAGCGTGAAGTCGGGAATCAACAACAACGTTTCGCCGACATCGCAGCGGGGGTAAAGACGCTTCAAGCCGCGATTCAAGCCATCGTGCCCTAAACCGGACTGAGCATATGCCGTAGCGACAGCTTCATCTTGCGTGGGCCGTTGCATTCGAACCACGGGTGCACGGGGATGGCCGCGGGGTTTGGTCGGAATGACATGCCTTTGTAGGCTTTGCAGCACGGGCAATTTTCAAACGTCACCCTTGCTGGCGGTTCCCAGGTGCATGCCAAGCTGAAATGTTCATTGAGATAGCGGTTGCGCGAGCGGTCGAAAAAGAAATCCTCGGGATAAGTCGCGCCGGGCCGGGCCGTCTCCCGGTCAATGATTCCGGCGTAAACACCGGCCTCAATTACGATTTCCGAACAGATGTATCCGCTTTGCGGCCCGCGCGGCTTACCCATATATTGCGTTCGAATCGGTCCGCGGGAACGCAGCGGTGTGATCTGTGCGCCGAGTCGCAGGAGCGCGAAGTTTTTGCCGTGTTCGCTGATGGCGAACTTGGTCAACAAGCATGATTGTTCTTCGGTGATCGGACACTTGCGGCGGCGAACCCACACTCGGCCACGGTTGCAGTGGTGAAACTTGAGCCGCTCGGCCAGCGAACAGACGTAAACAATTGACGAATCATCCGGCCCGGCCTCGATGATGCCAAGCGTGTCGTCGGGCATGCGCACGACGATGCCGGAATGATCCGGACCGCCGGAGAGTGCCACTTTGTATCCAACGCCCCAGAGGATGCTACCTTCGTAGCTGTAGCAGACGATGTCGCCGGCTTGTGGTTGATATGGCGTGGAAGGTCCGCGCAACTCGTAATCAAGGCAATAGGCGGGTTGCCAAATGTCGCCCACCGGCGCGGCCGCCACGCAAGCCCAGGCAAACAACACGGTGCAAAGTCGGCGCATGGTGGTCCCAAACTCACGTGAGATCGTCTCAAAGTGAGTATCGCCGGGAGCGCACAGGGACTTCAATGAGAAAGGAGAGTGCGTCGAGGTCGTGGGACGGGGATGCACCCATCACCGGCTGTGTCGATTATTCCGCTGTTGATTCGCCTGGCTCGGGTAAAAAGAATGTAAGAACTGAACCCAGTGAAAACACCAACAGTGCGACACCGCTCGCGGCCCATGCCAACGCGGTGGTTCGCGGTGTGCCATCGAATCGCGTGAGGATCACCGGAGCGAGTGCCGTGGTCAGCGGGTTAAAGAACGTGCCGAACATGCGACCACCAACGTTGGCGGCAAAGCCTTCACCGGTGCCGCGTAAGTGGACCGGATACACACGCGGCAAATAGTTGCCCCAGAAACTGAACTGCGCGACCGTGCAGAATCCAGCCGCGAAGATGCCGACCTTGAGCCAAAACAAGTTGTCGGCCGGGAGGCGACCAGCGGCGGGAAATGCGAACACGACCGGAACAATCAATAGACCCGGCAATTGAAATACACGTAGCAGGCCGCGACGGCTGACAATTCGCAGAGCGAGATACGCCAACGCAAAGCGTCCGGCCAACCCACCGAGTTCCTGCCAGAGTTGCACATCGCCGACCAGGATGTTCTGCTTCGACTGCAATTCGCCGATTTGCTTTTTCATCGCGGCTGCCGAGTCCGCTTTGTCTTCCAAGGCCTGTTCGTAATTGGCTCGCAACTTCGTCAGCTTGGGCAATTCCGGGTCGAGACCGGGCACCATCTGCGGTGCCAACTGCAGCGCGCCGAACGCTGCCCCGTAGGCACAAGCAAACAACAACGTCGTGACAATCGTCGTGCGCAGGTACTGCGGGCGGAACAACTCGGCGAAGCTGGGTCGGCGCAGCGTGCCTGCCGCCTTCTTTTCGCGCCACACGGGTGATTCAGGCAGAAATGGCCGAATGATGATCAGCGGCAACGCGGGGATCACGCCGGAGATCAGCGTGTATCGCCAGGCCGCGTGCTCGCCGAAGATAGGCGGAAAACTGTCGCGATAGTAATTGACGAATTGAAACACCAACGTGACGAGCAAGCCGCCGATTGAGGAAAAGGCTTGCGTGTATCCAAGCACGCGTTCGCGTTGACGCGGGTCTTGAAATAGTTCCGAGAGCCAGGCCACGGCCGCTACGAATTCCACACAGACGCCAATGAACGTTGTGCAGCGGAAGACGAGTAACTGTATCGGCGAGGTTGCAAAGCCCGCTGCGAGCGCCGAGAACGCATAAAGCAAGATGCTCCAAGTCAAAACCCGGCGTCGACCCAGCCGGTCCGTGAGATAACCGCCGAGAAGTCCAAAGACACCCCCGCAAATGGCGCTCGCGTAGAGGATGTAGGCCTGCCACTGCAGGATGGCCTTGAAACCACTGTCGGTATCCGGGTTGACGCCAAGAAGCTCGGCAAGCGCGGGCCGGGCGATCGGCGGAAAGACAAGCAACTCGTAAACATCAAACGCAAAGCCAATCGCCGCGATGGTAACGATGAGCCATTTGGTCAGCGGCGACACAGTGCGATCCATCACAGTCCTCGAATTTCTTGTTTACGATTCGCGTCGATTCACGCCCTGCCACGCCCTATGGCATAATATGTAAACCCCATCGCTTCTAGCGTTTTTGGGTCGTATAAGTTGCGGCCATCAAAGATCACGCGGTCGCGCAATTGCGACTTAAGCAGTTCGAAATCCGGCTGACGAAATTCGGGCCATTCGGTGACAACGATCAAGCCATCGGCTCCATTCAGTGCATCGTATGGCCGGTCGCAGTAAGTGAGCTTGTCGCCGTAGTCGGCTCGCACGTTGTTCATCGCCTCCGGATCGTGAACGCGACACTTGGCTCCATCCTTAAGGAGTTCGTCGAGCAGCGTCAGAGCCGGGGCCTCGCGGATATCGTCAGTCTTGGGTTTGAATGCCAGGCCCCACACGGCGAGCGTCTTGCCCTTGAGCGATTCGCCGAAGTGTTGCCGGACCTTGCGCACCAGCACATGCTTTTGCCTGCGGTTGACTTCATCGACTGCTTCCATCAGGGCCAGCTCCAGCCCATTGCGTTGGCCCAATGCGATGATCGCCTTCACATCTTTCGGGAAGCAACTGCCGCCGTAGCCAGGGCCGGGGTGCAGGAACTGGAAGCCGATGCGTTGATCGTGGCCCATGCCTTTACGCACATCGTTCACATCCGCGCCGAGCTTGTCGCACAGATTGGCCATCTCGTTGATAAAGCTGATCTTGGTGGCGAGCATGGCGTTAGCCGCATACTTCGTCATCTCCGCGCTCTCGGGCGTCATCACCAAAAACGGATGTTCGGTACGGAGGAACGGCGCGTAAAGTTGCCGCAGCGTCTCGGCGACCTCGGGCTTGCGCACGCCGACGACCACACGGTCGGGTTTCATGAAGTCATCAAGTGCAGCGCCCTCCTTAAGGAACTCCGGGTTGGATGCGACTTCAACTCCGGGCGGGCAGCCTTCCTTTGCCAACAACTCGGCGACGGCTCTATTTGTGCCGACCGGCACGGTGGACTTTGTGACCACGACTTTACCGGCAGCGTCGGCCGGGTTGGCCTTCAACGTGGCCGCAATGGCTTTGGTAACCGCCCACACGGCCGAGAGGTCGGCATCGCCTGCATCCGATTGCGGCGTGCCGACGGCAATGAAGGTCAACCTCGCGGGCAGAATCGAAGCGGCAAACTCTGTGGTGAACGTGAGCCGGCCTTCCTTGCGATTGCGCTGGACCAACTCCAACAGCCCGGGTTCGTAAATCGGCAGCTTGCCCGATTCCAACGTAGCGATCTTGTTGGCGTCTTTATCGATGCCGACGACGTCGTTGCCGCTTTCGGCAAAACAGGTGGCGGTGACAAGGCCGACGTAGCCGGTACCGATGACTGCGATCTTCATGGTGTGTTTTTACGGCTGGTAGTAGTGCCTGGGTGATCTTCTTTGTGCTTTCTTTGTGATCTCTGTGCCTTTGTGGTTAAATCTTAAAATTCACCACTAGAGACACAGAGGCACGGAGAGGAACACAGAGAATACGAACTAAAACACTAGCGAATGTATCGCATAGTTGCAACAGGGTACTACGTGGTGTACATTAAGACACATGAAGAAGAATGCCCTGGTACCGACACTCCTTACGCTGGGCAACGCTGTCTGCGGTTTGGCCGCGATTGCGTACGCCAGCCGGATCGGCAAGATCGATTCGTCGCCGGAAGCAGACCGGATGTTTCTGGCCGGCAGTGGTTGGCTCATTTGCGCTGCGATGGTGTTCGATTCGCTCGACGGTTACTTTGCCCGACTCTTCAAAGCAGCCGGCCGGTTCGGGGCCGAACTGGATAGCCTGTGCGACGCCATCAGTTTCGGCGTCGCTCCGGCATTTTTGCTACTACAAGTCGGCCCAGGTCGAGATCAACCGTTCCTTCACCAGATTCTCGCAGCCGTGGCATCGCTCTATATGATGTGCGCGATCCTCCGCCTGGCGCGATTCAATGTGGAAATGGTCGAAGGCTCGAAGAAGTTCCGTGGGCTGCCATCGCCAGCCGCCGCGGGATGCATTGCTTCATTGGCGATTGTGCGTGGCTCGCTGGGCCGGCAATGGCCGCAGTTCGATACGCCGGGCGTTGAGATTTTTCTTGAAACGTGGGCGACGGTTGGCGCGGTGGTGGTCGCGCTGCTCATGGTTTCCAACGTGGCGTATCCGCATCTCACCAAGCAAATGTTGCGCGGCAAGCGCCGCCGTCCGATGGCACTGGTGCCCTTCGCGTTGTTGGCGGGCATCGTGTTACAACAGGCCGCACTCGTCGTGCTATTCTGGGCTTACGCTATCAGCTTCTTCGTCCGCGGCGTCTGGATCCGCGTGCGGCCAAGAGAGCCAGATACGGAGTACGACCGGCGGGGGTAAAGTGGGTATTCAGGTATGCGGCTCGCGATAACATGTTCAATTTGTTCGCTACTACTTGACTTCGCACTGGTGTACTTCGGACGAGGTTCGTTCGGGCAACTCGCATTCGTTTTCTGTTCTGTTGTTTTCGTTGCGTTGCCGGCATTTTTTGTCTGGTTTGTGGTCGTCGTGGTTGGTTGCTTTTTTCAAAGCGTATGGCCTTTTCATCGAGCATTGTTGGGTTGTACCATTGTTGCTGGGTCGACCATTGTCTCCCTGCCAATTGCGGATGCCTTGAATCGACGCGACATCGACCAGGCAAAGACATACTGCGAGTTACTCGTGCCACGGATTGACGAGTTTCGCGCACGTCATGGCAAGTATCCGAAAAGACTGGCATTGCTCGGCGACGTTCCGGAGCCTCCCTATGTACTACAAAGGAATCCGGGTTCGTATTTCGGTGCCGATGAATCACGCTACTGGTTCTTGTTCAGCGACCCCGCTGGAATGATGGGCGGATGGCACTACGACAGCGAAGCGCGGAAGTGGACGACGTGGGATTAGTAGTCTATTGGATTCGTGCGACTCGCGGTGTATCGTATGTTTGAGGAGATTGAGCATGTCA
>JANNLP010000504.1:0-3930 GCA_031396905.1 Gemmataceae bacterium | reverse complement strand
ACGAGTCAAGGGAATTTCGGATGAAGCGCTGTCCCTCGTCCGCGCACCCATTGGATTGGACATCGGCTCGCAAACGGTGCCGGAAATCGCTGTAAGCATCCTCGCCGAACTGATTGCCTGGCGTAATTTGGGTTCAGGCCCCAAATGCTCAACCAGCGTGGCATGCGGGCTGTCTTTCAAGGAATGAACATGTCCGAAATCGTCAAACTCACTTCCGATGTTTCCGACTCACCCTATTACAACTCCGACATGGCCCCGGTGCCCGCATCGGGCCGAAAGTGGGCCACCAAGGACTTCCTGGTTCTGTGGGTGTCCATGTCGGCCTGTATCACGACGTACAATCTCGCATCGCAGAACATCGCCAAAGGCATGAACTGGTGGCAGGCGGTCGGCACCATCTTCCTCGGCAACGTCATTGTTCTGATACCCATGGTGCTCAACGCCCATGCCGGCACGCGCTACGGCATTCCCTTTCCCGTGTATTGCCGGGCGTCGTTTGGTATTCTTGGAGCCAACATCCCAGCGCTATTGCGGGCACTGGTCGCCTGTGGCTGGTTCGGCATCCAAACATGGATCGGCGGCTGGGCGATTTACAAGATTCTGGAGATTAAGTTCCCGGATTGGGCGGCGATGCCCAACATCGACGCATTGGGCATTAACGCGCCGCAACTCGGCTGCTTCCTGTTTTTCTGGGCCATCAATATCGGGATCATCTATCTGGGCATCAACTCCATTCGCTTCTTGCTGAACATTAAGGCGCCACTGTTAATTGCACTTGGGTTGGCACTGTTGTGGTGGGCCACGTCGAACGCTGGTGGCATGGGGCCAATCCTGGATAAGCCCGCAACTCTGACAGGTCCAAAGTTCTGGGCGTATTTCTTTCCCGCACTCACCGGTGCCGTCGGCTATTGGGCAACGCTTTCACTCAACATTCCTGACTTTACGCGCTACGCCTATTCGCAGCGGGACCAAATTCTCGGTCAGTCGTTGGGTCTGCCGGCGACAATGACGCTGTTTTCCTTCATTGGTGCGGCCGTCACCTCGGCGGCAGTCATCATCTATCCAAACGTGCCTGAAAAAGATCTGTGGGAACCGGTGCTCCTGATTTGCCAATTCAAGAATCCGGTAGTGTTGGCGGTGGCATTGTTTTCCCTGAGTCTGGCCACGCTTGCGACCAATATCGCCGCCAACGTGGTCAGCCCCGCCAACGATTTCGCCCATATGTTCCCTCGAGCCATCGGCTTCCGCACCGGCGGCCTGATCACCGGTATCATCGGCATCCTGATTCAACCGTGGAAGCTCTACAACGATCCTTCGGGCTACATTTTCACCTGGCTCATCGGCTACTCGTCATTGCTCGGGGCGATTGGCGGCGTGTTGATTGCCGACTACTTCGTCATCCGCAAGACGCAACTGGATCTGGTTGGGCTTTATCGAAAAGAAGGCCCTTATTGGTACTGTGCCGGGGTCAATCCACTAGCGGTCGTTGCGCTGTTACTCGGCATCGCCGTGTGCGTGCCTGGATTCATGTATCACGTAACAACGCCAGCCGGCACGGATGTGCCCTTTAACATCTGGACTCAACTATACAGCTATGCCTGGTTCGTGAGTTTCGGCGTGGCCTTTGGCGTGTATGTAGTGGAGATGAAAATTGCAAGTCGCGAAAAAGGGAGGTAAATTCCGCGTATCGCTTCTGTGGCACTTGCCTCGCGTTTTCATATTTTGTCGATTAACCCGAGCAAGGAATGCAACATATAAATGGCACCGCATAAATGAGCCTCGAACAGTTTCTACTGAACTAACATAGTGGGGGCGTATGAGCGAAGCATCGAACAGGTACGACGAAGTTACGGCGTCTACCCTAAGGGCATTCTGCGGGGGCGACGACTATGTAAGTTGTGTCAGCTATGCCAGAAATGAGAACGGCGGAACTTGTCAAATGTGCGGCCATGACATCATGCACGAGTATACGCTTCAAAATGGCGCTACGATGGCCAATCTCGTCGTGGGCAGCAGTTGCGTAACGAATTATGCGTCGATAATCAAGAACCTATTTGGCGTTGATCGGCAAGTCATATGTACCGATAAAGGCATCATTGAGCGGCTTGCCAGGTCTGGCTGCAAAGACGTCCAAGATGCTAGCGGCTATTGCGATGATTACGAAGACGATTCTGAAGATGGGTCCGACGACGAAGAATCGGATCCGCATGAAGGCACCCCGCGCGGCTTGAGCGGAGACGTAACGGATGACGACGAACCTGATTCTGACATGTAAACGTTGTTAATACTTGGCAGCGAGTTTCGACACGAACGGTCTCACGAATTGCCGGGCCGATCATCCCTTACCCGTCTTCCATATCGGATCGTGATGCGATTCTTCCGCCGACGCGAACCAGCGGGTCATCGTCATCTTCTGCCGGGTATAGAAATGCACACCTTCCACGCCTTGAATGTGCAAGTCGCCGAAGAATGATTGATTCCAGCCGGTGAACGGGAACCAGGCCATCGGTGCGGGAACGCCGACGTTAATGCCGATCATGCCGGCATTGAAGTGCTGCTTGAACTGTCGAGCGGCATAACCGGAACGCGTAAAGATTGATGCTCCATTACCGTAAGGCACGTTTTTGCCGATCGCCATCGCTTCGTCCAAATCGCCGGCCCGAACAACGCTCAACACCGGACCGAAGATCTCTTCCTTTGCGACGCGCATCGTTGGCGCCACTTTGTCCAGCACACTCGGCCCGATCACGAAGCCGTCCCCGCTAGCAGCTTTCCGCCCATCCAGCGGCAAACTTGCCCCCTCTTTCGTTCCAATATCCAAGTAACTCGAAACTCGGTCGAGATGCTCTTTCGAGATTACCGGACCCATGTCCACTTTGGCGTCGCCGTCAGTAGCGCCGACCTTCATCTTGGAAGCGAGGCCGCAGATAATATCCACCAACGAATTTGCAATCTTGCCCACCGGCACGGCCACGCTGCCGGCCATGCAGCGCTCTCCCGCACAACCGAAAGCAGCGGCTTGAATTGCCTTGGCCGTCTGTTCCAAATCCGCGTCCGGCATCACAATCAAGTGGTTCTTGGCCCCACCGGCTGCCTGTACACGCTTGCCGTGTTTCGTTCCGGTCTCGTAGACATGCCGCGCGACATTTGTCGAACCTACGAAAGAGATTGCCGCGACGAGTGGATGCGTCAGCAAGGCATCAACGCACTCTTTGTCGCCGTGAACGATGTTGAACACGCCGGGAGGCAGGTCGCACTCGGCGAGCAACTCACCGAGCCGCACCGAACTCAAAGGCACCTTTTCCGACGGCTTCAGGATGAATGTGTTGCCGCAGGCCAACGCCACGGGAAACATCCACAGCGGCACCATCGCCGGGAAATTGAAAGGTGTGATCCCAACACACACGCCCACGGGATGCCGCACGGTCTCGCAATCAACATTGGTCGCGATGTTCGGCAGCGTCTGGCCCATCAGCAAACTTGGTATGCCACACGCGAACTCGACCATCTCGACACCGCGCTGCACCGACGCCCGCGATTCCGGCAATGTCTTGCCGTGCTCGCGCGTCACTAAGCGTGCCAACTCTTCTGTATGTTTCTCAAGCTTGTCCCGGTATCGGAACAGAATTCGCGCGCGATCCACAGCCGGCGTGTCAGCCCATGCAGGCAACGCTGCCGCGGCCGCCCTTACGGCTACGTCAACCTCCTCCACACTGGCCAGCGGCACCCGTGCGATCACCTTGCCATTCGATGGATTATGCACCGGGCCGGTGCGGCTCGATCGGCTCGGTGCCCACTTTCCGCCCACAAACATCGGCACCGATTCGGCTGTCGTACTCATTGTCCGCGTCTCCAATCCTATTCACGCATCTTACCCAATTGATGATTGAAACGTAGGGTGGGTCGAGGCTTTGCGAGACCCACCTTGCA
>JANNLP010000499.1:0-1583 GCA_031396905.1 Gemmataceae bacterium | reverse complement strand
GACCTCGCCGCGACAATCTTCCACCAACTGGGCATCAACTCCGACAAGAAGCTGATGGCCCCCGGCAACCGCCCGATCATCATCGTGGACGAAGGCAAGCTCCGCAAAGACCTGTTGGCCTAGTCACCCGAGACCATCGTTATGAGTTATCGCGTTTTTTGGTTTTCCCTATGTGCCCTCTGTGCGTCCGTAGTCAGGATTTCCGCGGCGTCTCCCGAGCTAAACATCATCGTGCCGCGCGGCGGTCAACGTGGCACGGACGTTGTCATCAATTTCCAGGGTGTTCGACTGGCCGATGCGAAAGAACTGGTCTTTTATCAACCCGGCTTCAAAGTTGATAAGTTCGAAGTCGTGAACCCCGGTCATGTCAAGGCGACCGTCAAGATAGCCGCGGACTGTCCGCTCGGCGAGTACGCGATTCGAGTCCGATGTGCCAGCGGCACCTCGACGTTACGAACATTTTGGGTCGGCGCGATGCCAAGCGTGGACGACGTTGAACCGAATAATGAGTTTGCGAAACCTCAACCGGTCGCGATGAACAGCACTGTGCAGGGGCTAATCACGCCCGAGGATGTTGACTACTTCGTCGTCGAAGCCAAAAAGGGCCAGAGGCTATCGGCGGAAATTGAGGGCATGAGGCTCGGCACCGCATTCTTTGACCCGGCAATCGCCATTCTTAATGAAAAGCGCTTCGAACTGGCGACGACGGACGATACACCGCTGTTGGGCCAAGATGCATTTTGTGCCATAGTCGTGCCCGAAGACGGAAAATATGTGATTCGAGTCCGGGAAAGCGCCTATGGCGGCGGCCCGACGAGTTTCTACCGGCTACATGTCGGCACGTTTCCGCGACCAATGGCTGTGTTCCCGCCGGGCGGAAAAGTCGGCGACGAAACCGAATTCACTTTTATCGGCGACCCGGCCGGTGAGATTCGCAAGAAGATCAAAGTCGCACCTGCCGGTGCTGATGGCAAGATGCATTTGCATGCCGACGACGCCGGTGGCATCAGCCCTTCGGCCCTGCCCATCCGGGCCAACGATCTCACCAATGTCAATGAAGTCGAACCCAACGATGCGCCGGCTCAGGGGACTTCGGGAAAGTTGCCATGCGCTTTCAACGGCATTATCAACAAGCCGAGCGATCACGACTATTTCAAGTTCACCGCCAAGAAAGGCGAGGTGTACGACATCCGCTGCTTTGCCCGCCGACTCGGCTCGCCGCTTGATGCCGTCATTTGGGTCAGCTATGCGGATGGCCGGATGATTGCGGCCAACGACGATGCTGAAAGTTCGCCAGACGCTTACCTTCGCTTCGCCGTGCCGGAGGATAAGGAATACGTGGTTGGCATTCGCGATCACTTGTACAAGGGTGGTCCGCTTTTTGTCTACAGAATTGAGATCGCGCCCATCGAGCCGCGACTGTCCGTTATGGTCCCGCGGTACGGAATCCCGTCCACCCAGGAACGTCAGACAATTGATGTACCGCAAGGCAATCGCTACGCAGCCCTCGTTCAAGTAACTGGTGTAGACGTCGGTTCTGTTCCCGAAGTTGGCATCACGGGCATGCCGGAAAAGGTCACGGC
>JANNLP010000719.1:0-3450 GCA_031396905.1 Gemmataceae bacterium | reverse complement strand
CGATGCCCAGAGCATCGGCCTGTTCTCGGGCAACATCACATTCAAGGGCCAGCCGCTGCCGATGCAAATCGACCACGGTGGCGACCGCGATGCCTATCAAGTGACTTTGATCGGAGGCACGTCATATGCCATTCGCCAACGTGCCAGCGGTTCGCAAGTGGACCCAGTCGTCTCGCTTTGGAACGGCGTCGGCGATTATGTTGGCACCGGATCCGTCGGTTCCGTCGGCGGTGTCAGCACGTTCTTGTTCACCCCGCCGACGACGGGCACCTACTTTGTGGTCGCCGGCACAACTTTCGATCGCACTGCGTCCGGCACCACCGGCACACCGCGAATCGGTGCGTACAACCTTGAAATCTCGCCGGCTTGGCTGGAGATCAACTCGGTGACCAAGTCAGTTACTGTTACGGGCACGTCCAACAATGATGGCATATCAGCCGTCAAAGTCTCGGGAGCCGTCAACCTGACTCTCAACTCCAGTACGGTACAGATTGCTTCCTTGTTTACGAAAGCTGTGTTTCTGAACGGTGCGGCCGGCAATGATACGATGACGATTAACTTGAGCGGTGGCGCCATTACATGCACAATCAGCGACACTACGGGTGTGGCCGACAATGTGGTGATCAATGGCACCAGCGGCAACGACACTTTTGATGTTTCCACCGCGTCCGTCATCTCCAATGCCGGCGCGAAAATAACGCTTTTTAGCATTGAACGATTGACCGTTAACGGCTTGGCCGGGAATGACGGATTCAGTGTCGCGGCCGGCTCATTCATCATTGCGATCAACGGCGGCGCGCCTAACCCGCCCGCAAATCCTGGCGATTCGATCGGTGTCATCGGCACCGATCCCGTGCAGATTCCCAGCACTCCGACCGATGGCACGTTTGTCTTCAACGGCCAGCAACCTGTCATTTACACCGGTATCGACACGTTTGGCGGTGTCGTGCCACCGACGCCGACGGCACCGCCGAAGAACAGCTTCGCAGTTGGCGCGGGCGCGGGATCATTGCCATCCGTTTCATTTCATCGTGAAGGCAAAGCTGTGACGTATTCGGTCATGGCTTATGATCCGGGTTTTCGAGGTGGCGTTCGCGTAGCAACCGGAGACGTAGACGGCGATGGCATCACGGATCTAATTACCGCTGCTGGAGTCGGCGGCGGTCCGCACGTCCAAGTATTCAACGGGAACTTCCCCGTTTTGATCGATAGTCCAGCCGGAAGCTTTTTCGCTTACGATTCAGGCTTCACTGGTGGCGTATTTGTGGCCGCTGGTGATGTGAATGGTGACGGAAGGGCTGACATCATCACGGGTGCCGATTCCGGTGGTGGTTCGCATGTGCGCGTCTTCAATGGCGTGAACCGAAATGTCCTAATCGAGTTCTTCGCCTTTGATGCCGGCTTCCGTGGCGGCGTTCGTGTCGCCGCTGGCGATGTGAATGGCGACGGTAAGGCCGATATTATTTGCGCAGCTGGACCCGGGGGCGGACCGCACGTGAAAGTGTTTGACGGCACAACGGGCCAACTTCTCCGCGAGTTTTTCGCCTATGAAGCGACGTTCCGTGGTGGTGTGTTCGTCAGTGCGGCCGACGTCACCAATGATGGCAAAGTCGATATTGCCACCGGTGCCGGCGATGGCGGCGGCCCGGCTGTCGCGATTTGGGATGGCGCAACAACGGGTTTGTTGACTCGATTCAATGCCTATCCGCCGTCAATACCAGGCTCGGGTCTTTTGTCAGGCGATAGCATCTGGGCGAGTGGTACCCGCGTCGCCTTGGCAGACACCGACGGAGATGGCGTCGCCGAGCTATACGTCGGCCCTGGCCGCGGCAGAGCGGGAGCGCTCAAAGGCTACTCCTTCAACTTCTTCGGCGAAATCTGGTCGCAAGCCGCCGCCGACCCGACATTCCTGGGTGGCATGTACGTGGGAAGTTGAGCGCTCAAGCTCATTGTGCGGCAAAAATACCCGCAACGGCGATTAACAACAGAATAATCGCGGTCACGACGACCCAATTGCGACGCGCATGGGCGTTTTGTTGTTCCGAAGGATGAAAGAAGTCTTGTGCTTCTCCCTGGAAATGCACGCCGCACTCAGAACATCGCAATGACGTGGCCAGGATTGATTTGCCACATTTAGCGCATCGTACCGTATGCAGATCTTGGAATTGGCCGCGTCGATGCGCCTCAAGGCTCAGTGTTTCCTCGTCCATTGTTACTCGAAGCTCCGCAACGCCTACGTCAGTTCTTCAAGCAAGTGGCCGAGCTTGTCCTTTTTGGTCCGGAGATACTCACGATTGTCGTCTCCAGCGGCCACTTGGATCGGCACTCGCTCCACGATCTTGAGTCCATAGCCTTCAAGGCCCACAACCTTCTTCGGGTTGTTTGTCAGTAGTCGGATGTGGTGTATGCCAAGATCGCATAAGATCTGTGCACCAATGCCGTAGTGTCGTAGGTCTGCCGGAAAACCCAATCGGCGATTTGCTTCCACCGTGTCAAGTTTCTCTTGTTGCTGCAATCGATACGCTTTCAGCTTGTTTAACAGCCCGATGCCGCGCCCTTCCTGTCGCATGTATAAGACGGCACCGCGCCCGACGTCGGCCACTTGAGCCATCGCCCGATTTAATTGTGCTCCGCAATCGCACAAGCCGCTGTGAAATACATCACCTGTGAGACATTCGCTGTGAATACGAACGAGTACCGGATCAACCTGCGTGGGAACGCAGCCATCGCTCTCGACACCGACACCGCCGATGGTCAGCGCCAAATGCGGTTCAACGTCTACGAGCGAAGAATAGACGATCAGGTCGAATTCGCCGAACTTCGTGGGTAGTCGAAGAGTCAACTCCCGACGAACAAGTCGCTCGCGCTGTCGACGGTGCTTGATCAGTTGTTCGATAGAACACATCTTCAATCCATGTTCCTGCCGAAACCGATCCAAGTCCGGTAAACGTGCCATGGTGCCATCTGGATTGACGACCTCGCAGATCACGGCGGCTTCCTTAAGGCTCGCCAACCGGCACAGGTCTACGCTGCCTTCAGTATGCCCCGCGCGGACGAGTACGCCGCCGTCTTTGGCGCGAAGACCCGGCACATGGCCTTTGCCGCGAATCAAGTCGGCGGGTCCGCTGCGCGCGTCGATGGCCACTTGAATGGTCCGAGCCCGATCGAATGCCGAGGTGCCGGTGGTCACTCCGGTGCGGGCATCAATGTACGGTGTAAACGGCGTGGCAGCGGGGTCGGGTGTGTTACCAGGTAGCGGCTCTAATCCCAGGCGGTCGCAAATTGCATGACTCATTGCCAGACAAACCAGCCCGCAGGCATTCCGCATCATGAAGTTGACCATGTCAGGCGTGACGTGCTCCGCCGCCACGACGAGATCGCCCTCGTTTTCACGATATTCGTCATCCACCAGCACGATCATGCGTCCGGCGCGCAGCTCGGCGAGAATGT
>JANNLP010000679.1:0-2142 GCA_031396905.1 Gemmataceae bacterium | reverse complement strand
GACATGGTCCGTTACTCACGGGCCTATTTTATGACGAACAAGCCCGGCGGAATCGACAAATGTGAAAATAGTGGTCAGTGGTCAGTGGTCAGTGGACAGGGAATACTTGGTCTAAGCCGCTTGAGCGAAGAAATTCGCACTAAGTTGAGACGGGCGTGTTAGTTGAAACCCGGCCCGGGCGACGTCGGCCTGGAATTGATTGTGGCTCAACAGCGCTAACTCCTGGACGCGGCGTTCGACGTTGCCGTCGCCGGGCTTGGCGTCGCGGTTGTAAATCGTCTCATCGCGCTCGCCGGGGTGGCAGGTGAGTTCGACGACGTCGCCGGGTGTGTTGGCGAGCCAGCGAGCGAAGAATGCCGGGTTGTGAACACATGCGGGGTTGGTGATGCCGGCCAGTGTATCGTTGCCGGGAAAGTCATCGGCCAGTTGGCGACGTGCTTCCGATGCGCCGAGTGAACGAAGGAATGTACGTTTGGCCCGCGCTCCTGGAATCGCTCGTATGGAGGATAGCGGTTCCCGTACACAGCGGAGGTAGGGCCGAATGCCGACTTCACGCAACACCCAGCGCAGAGCCGCCCCGACAATCGGAAATATCTGGATATGGTGATGTGAGTTGACAACTTCGGGCCAATGGCCAGTCATCTCACGAAACCGCTGCAGCTGCGCACGAAACTCGAAGACCACTTCGGATGGCCGACAGCGACCCATTATCAGCCAGGTCATCAGTCGGCCCAGGCTTGGGAAGCGACCGTCGTTCATCATGAGGCTGCGCACGCGATCGGGAGGCGCAACGGGGCTGTCGATCGTCAGACATGGGTGCCAACCGAAGTCGGCATCGACACCGGCGGCGCGCCATTTCTTAACGGCATCGCTGGCATAGGGTGAATTGACGAGTAGAACGGTGCCGGTGACTGCACCAAGACGACACAGGCGAAGGATGCCTGCCGAGGTAGCGGGGCCGATGCCGTAGTCGTCGGCAACAACGATGAGTCGGCGGGCGAACGACATTATGCGGCCTCCCGTTGCGGCACCGCGGCATCTTGCGGCACCATACATGGCCAATCGCGACGAATCCGCCACAACTCATTGATCATTCGCAGCGTCGAACGAAAACTGGTGGTTGAGCCATCGGCATCGCAACGTACATGCACCGGCACTTCAGAAACAGCAATGCCGTGGCGCGCACATGCCGTGAGCAATTCGCAGTCGAAGCCGAAGCCAGCGCACTGCAATCTCGGCGCGATTGTGTTGACAACCTGAGCGGTAAAGCCTTTGAGTCCTGCCTGCGTATCGCGCTGCGTCAGCGGCAGCAACGCCCGTACCAGCTTGCCAAATACCTGGCTCTGTCGTTGCCGGCGCATGGCGTAACGCAGTGCGGAAGGCGCGAGGGTGATCATGCTATCGGGATGTGTACGCGCGCCAATCACGACTTCATGGCCTGCCCGCAGTTGCCAAGCCACCTGGCGAATATCGCCGAAAGGGTAGGCCAAGTCGATATCGGTGAAGATGCGATACGGCGCGGTCGCGGTCAACAAGCCTTGGCGCACGGCATAACCTTTGCCGCGATTCGGTGCGTAGTCCACGAGCCGGACATTGTCGCGTTCTTCGGACCAACTTTTGATTTGTGCGGCCGAGCCATCCGTGCTGCCATCAGAGACGAAGACTAATTCCCAACATTCATTGGCCTTGGCCACGAAGTCGCTCAACTGTGCCAACGTGTGGCGCAGCCGTTCGCCGGGGTTATAGAGCGGCAGCACCAAACTGAATTCGGGCTGTCGGTTCGCGGAGGTCAAATGAGGGTCCTTCAGCTGAGCTATGGCAGCGTGCGCCGCCGTTGTTCCACAGTTCGGGCGGTGTCTACCTTCTGGGAATGGATCGGTCAATGGCGAGTTAAACTTGGAAGAATCTAGAAGCTGTGCTGGTTTTGCCGGGAAAACCGGCGCAGACAGCAAGTGGGCAATTTGGGTAGACTTCGGCCAACGTCATCGCATGGAGGCGATCATGGGCCTGCGCACGGATCGTTTTGCGCGCTGGAGCGCGCTGCTGCTCACTATTATTTTTGTCGTTTTCGGCGTCATCACTTTTGCTCGCAGCGCTATGCAGCAGACACGGAAAACCGACCTGACTGTGTATCTTCGCGCA
>JANNLP010000643.1:0-12127 GCA_031396905.1 Gemmataceae bacterium | reverse complement strand
GTCGTTTGACCTTTCGCTTACTTCGTGCGCGGCTCTTTTTTTTCTCCGATTGCGCGTGAGTGCGTCGGCCGTGCCGCCGGGTTGACCACATACTCGGTCGGCCACTCGCCACGTAATCGGCGCACTACCGTCTCCGCAGCTAGTTGTGCCATGTCCGCTAAGGCCTGGCTATCGATGCCGGCCGTGTGGGCAGTGAGCACCACGTTGCTTAGCTTCCGCAGAACATTGTCTTTCGCCGGCGGCTCGTGTTCCAACACATCCAGTCCCGCACCAGCGATATGATTATTCCGAAGGACTTCAATCAATGCAGCTTCGTCGATGACGCCGCCGCGCGCGGTGTTGATGAGATACGCCGTGCGCTTCATCGAACCCAACAACTCCGCATTGATGATTCGCTTCGTGTGTTCATTCATCGGCAAGTGCAATGACACAAAGTCGGCAGTGGCAAACAGTTCTTCCGTCGTCGTCCACTGAATGCCGTGCTTCATTGCAAATTCGTCGTCGCGCACTGGATCACTCGCAATGATGGGCATGTTGAACGCCTTCGCACGCAAAGCGACCTGTTTGCCAATGCGACCAAGGCCGACGATGCCAAGGGTGCGACCGCGCAACGGCCCGACCGACTTTCGCGGCCAGTCGCCGCCGGCGATCTCGTTGTGTTGCGGAACAAAGTTGCGGACGAGCGCGATCATCAGACCCAGCGCATGTTCGGCAACCGCTTCGGCGTTGCCGGGCGAGATGGTCACAGGAATACCTCGCTGCGTCGCGGCAGCCACGTCCACACCGTCGTAGCCCACTCCCACCCGCGCGATGATTTGCAACTGCGGGTGCGCGTCCATTACCTTTGGCGTGTACGGCTCGGAGCCGGCCACGCTGCCAACGCAACCTGCGAGCCGGTCAATCAACTCCGCTTCCGTCATTTGCCGATGGTCAACAGCGTAAACCACTTCGTAGCCGGCAGCTTGCAAAACCTGCAGGTACGGCCCGTCCAGATTGATGAGCATGTGCGGACCAACAAGAACGCGCGGCATGGCAAAACTCTCAGGTCGGCGACGCCAGTATGCTATCGCTCCGGACGAATGCGAGAACCTTTTCCGGCCGTGTCCTGTCTATCGGAAGGAACGGGACTGCCGAACCGTCTCGAACGGTTCACGAGATTTTTGCAATATCCTCCTTGACCTGGAGGCGAATTCGCCCGAAGATGGAGGAAGAACGACCGGACCGCAAAGGGTGGTCCGGCGACGTTCCGAGTTGCAACCCCGACCGCACTGGGTGCGGTCCCGCGAATGGAGGTCCGCCACGGCGTCAACGTTGCCGTTTTGGATTCGACCTCCGTCACGTCATTTAAGGAGGTCACTTGGCCACAATGACCTTGGCCCGGACAACTTCGTCCGCTGAGTCTTTTGTCGATTCCCGCGAACGGGCCTGCCTATCTGCCCGCACCGCCGCCGCCAACAAGGGCCGTGATGTCCTTGTCCTCGATATGCGGCTCATCACACCGCTTTACGACTATCTGGTGATCGCCACGGGCGCGAGCCGAAGGCAAATGCATGCCATTGCCGAAGATGTGGACGCGGAGCTGGCAAAGCTCGGCGACCGCCGCACCGGCATCGAAGGCTACGAAGCGAGTCGCTGGATTGTGCAGGACTACGGAGACATCATGGTCCACGTATTCGACCCGCCAGCTCGCGACTATTACGCCCTGGAGGAACTCTGGGCCGACGCCCCGCGCGTCGACTGGGAACGCGAATAGCTTGCGAACCGTTGTCCGTTGTGAGTCGTCCGTCGCATAATGACGGCATGGTGAGCGCGTCTGTCTCATCACAACGGACAACGGACAAACGATGAATGTATTGAATCATCTGCAACAGATCTTTGCCCGCGCCCTCGTCGGCCTGACAAACGACCCGGATAAATACGCATCACTCGTCAAGCCAGTCGGCGATCCCAAGCACGGCGATTACCAGGCCAACCTGGCGATGTCGCTGGCCAAGGAGCTAGGCAAGCCACCGAAGGAAGTCGCCGCTGAAGTTATCAAGCGTCTCGACGCTGACGATGTATTGGAAACGCCGGAAGTTTCCGGCCCGGGGTTCATCAACCTTCGCATCAAGACGACATGGCTTGCCGAACAGATTCGCCTGATCGCCGCCGATGATCGTTTGGGCGTCGCGGAAACGACCAAGTCACGCACGTTTGTCATCGACTATTCTTCACCCAACGTCGCCAAGCCCTTACACGTGGGACACCTGCGTAGCACGATCATTGGCGATTCGCTCAAACGCCTGTTGCAGTTTCTTGGCCATCGCGTCATTGCCGACAATCATCTCGGCGATTGGGGCACCCAGTTCGGAATGTTGATCCACGGCTACAAGCAATACCGCGACGATGCGGCATTGAAAGCCGATCCGGTGCGCGAAATGGTGCGCATCTATCAATTGGTGCGTGGCCAAACCAAACCAGCCGACAAAGACGATGACCCGAATGAGGATCGGGTCAAGTACACGCCGGAACAGATCGAGGTTGCCAAGCGCGTGCTGGCCATTTGTCGCGAGGAAACGCAGAAGCTGCAAGCCGGCGACCAGGAAAACGTCACGCTGTGGCAGCAGTTCATGCCGTGGAGCATGGGCGCGATCACGCCACTGTACGATCGCTTGGGTGTCACCTTCGATCACATGCACGGCGAAAGCTTCTACAACCCGATGCTGACTAATGTAGTTGATGAATTGGTCAACAAAGGCATCGCGACGATCAGCCAGGGAGCGGCCGTGATTTTCCTGACGCCGCCGCCGGAGGATGGGTCCGAACATCAGGCCGCCGCCGTTGTGCGCAAAAGCGACAACGCCTTCACCTACATGGCCTCCGACCTCGCAACGATTCAATATCGCATGAAGGAGTTTCAACCGGATGTCGTCCTGTACGTCGTCGGCACGCCGCAGAGCAAGCACTTTCAGACGCTGTTCGAAGTGGCCGAGCGCTGGGTTGGCAACGACATTGAGTTGCGACACGTCAACTTCGGTTCGGTCCTGGGCAACGACCGCAAGATGCTATCGACGCGCAACGGCGGCGCGGCCGAGCTAAGCGAGTTACTGGAAATGGCCGTCGCCAAAGCCGACAAGCAGTATCAGGACGCCGCCGCCGAAAGAGCCACTCGCGACGATGACGTACCCGAACTCTCAGCAGCGCAGCGCAAACAAATCGGCGAGCGTGTCGGCATCGGTGCGGTGAAGTACGCCGACTTGAGCCAACATCGAACCACCGACTACATGTTCAGTTGGGACAAGATGCTGGCCATGGACGGCAACACGGCGACGTACATGCAATACGCTTATGCCCGCTGCCGCAGCATCTTTCGTAAGGGCGGTGAAGACCCCGTCGCGATTCGCAATTCTGCCGCCGCGCCGGACCTGGCGGACCCATATGAGCGTACGTTGGCCCTGAAACTCCTGCAATTTGAAGAAATATTGCACGCCGCCGCCGCGGAATACGTTCCGCACTACATCACGACGTACTTGTGGGACTTGGCTAAAACCTACAGCGGCTTCTTCACCAATTGCCCAGTGTTGAAAGCGCCAACAGCCGAGTCACGTCGTTCGCGATTGTTGTTGTGCGATCTGACCGGACGTACGATTCAACGTGCGCTAGGGTTGTTAGGGATTGACGTCGTAGAGCAAATGTAATTTGGAACGGCGTTTCGGCATTTGGTGGGTCTCGCAGCCTCGATCCACCCTACAGCGCCTCAACGCGACGCACTAGCATCGGGATCGGGACGAATAGTAGGGTGGGTCGAGTCTGCGAGACCCACCAATTGGCTCGCCATCGACGGAACTTCACGACGCTTCAGAATTTCCCGTGTCCGCAATGCCCAACGCTTCCATGCGTCGTAAAAGCCGTGGCCGCCAAATGCCAAGTAGCTCGGCCGCTTTGGTCTTGTTGCCCTTGGCACGATCCAGTGCCAACCGAATCATCCGCGCCTCGACTTGTTCCAACAACTTGTCCAACGCCGGGAACGCTTCTCGTGGTGTCGCCTTTTCGCCTGGCTCGCGCAGGTACAACGGTAGGTCGCCAACATCGATCAACGGTTGGTCACTGCGCGTCGCGGCTGTCCCCAGCACGTCGTCCAGTTCATCGAGGTTGCCCGGCCACAAATGCGAACGAAGTTGATCAAACGCAGCCGGCGTGAGGCCGCGATCAACACCGCCACGTCGCAGCAACTTGTCCGCCAAACGCGGCAAATCGGCCAAGCGCAGACGCAACGGCAACACCGCAATGACAACCGTCGATGCCGCCGCCCAAAGTTCCTCGGTCAGCCGGCCCTCGCGCAGATCACTTGCAGGTTCGGTGGGGCAACCAAGCAACACATGTGTTTGGTCGACGAGCCGTTTGGCCAACTCGGCTTGCAAATCACGCGGCAACTCCGCCGGCCCTTGCAAGTAAACCATGCCGAGATTTTCCGGCTGCTGTTCCAGGGCCGTGCGAATGACATCGGCCGGCAGGCGATCACATGCAAGGCCCACGAACGGCAATT
The DNA here is from genome assembly GCA_031396905.1 of Gemmataceae bacterium. Lineage (GTDB taxonomy): Bacteria > Planctomycetota > Planctomycetia > Gemmatales > Gemmataceae > JAIBBI01. Next base: position 7,602 of record JANNLP010000643.1, on the reverse strand, counting down.
CCCGCCGAGAAGAAAGCGCATGGATCGCCCGGGCCAGCGTGCGCTTTCCCGTGCCGGTCTCACCAACGAGCGCAGCCGGACAGCCAGCAGTGGCAACGAGCCGAGCTTGCGTCGCCATGCGCCGCACTGCCGGGACAGCGCTTTCCCACAGCGCCATGGAATAGCGCTGCTGCGTTTGCTGCCGCAATTCAGCTAAATTGGCGGACAGAGTCGATTTCGGGGATGTGGTGGCAGACTCACTCGCGCGAATGCGGCCAAGGATACCCAGCGGTTGGCCGTCCCCCATCAACGGAACGAAATCAATATCCCACCACGGCGGGCCAACCTCGCGCCCCATCAGCGGTCGCCGCACCGACGCACTCATACCACTCAAAACTTCATCCGGCGGCGCGAGCGTGTTTGCTAGATCTGCCAAGGCGTGCCCGGTGTCACGAGTGGTACACGTCAACGTTTTGGCATCGGCCAATTGGACTTTTGTGATCGCCTCCCAAGCGGCATTGGCGAACAACATGCGCCGGCGCTGATTCAGAACAAATACCGGCTCAAGGACACGCTGAAACAACGTCGCCCACCGCAAGTCATCATTGGCAACTGTCGAATCGCTCATATTGTCGATTGGCACTCGACCTTAAAAAAGATCCGCGCACAAAGTAAGCGAGGCACGCCGAAGACGCTGACTTCGTGCGCGGCTTTTTTCGCCTCGCGCACATTAGCATAACCACCATGACAACAGCGACCGCTGCGGCGAACGCAATAATCGCCGTGAGAAATAACCCCAACCACACCGGCAACAATGCGATCAACGCCAACAAGACGGCAAACTCGCCGATCAAGCCGGTTTTTTTTTAGCCTGGTCATGCGTCGAGCCGCCGCGGACGGCATTGACGACGAAGACTGCGGCGACGACAGCGGCAATGCTCAGCCCCAGCCAGACAGGCAACAGCGGAATCACCCACAATGCGACGCCGATACTGACAAGGAAGAAGGCCATCCGCCCGCCCCACGTGACCGCCTCGCGAAATATCTCGGGCCATTCTTCGTAGCGCGTGGCACTATACACCAGGCTGACCGTAATCAGCAGGATGGGGAAATGCCAGTAAATGCTCTCAGCAAGTAGTGGTGTCATGGCGACTTCTTCTTTTCTTCCGCATCATGAACGAACGCCGGACCGGCCAGGGCATCGCAAATAACAAGGATGTTCAAGACGCCGGCGATCACAGTGTAGACCCAGCCGAGATCCCAGCGCTTGTCGCCGTCGCGCTGGAGATCGTTGATCTTTTCTTCCGGCAGCGCGACTTGCGTACGTTGTAACCAACCCAACGTATCGAGTTGTTCGATGACCGCTCGATGTTGCGGCGATTCGACGGGAGCATCAGTCCAATAGTGGTAGATTGCTGGCCACGCGGCCATACCGATCCACACCTGGCCGGCAAACTGCGGGCGGTTAAAGAGGTTGACGACAAATCGCGGCACCCGCCACGATTGCTGGGCCGGCGTCGTCGTGTCACCGAAGTAAACATTGCGACCCTGGCCGAGAAACTGGCCATAAAAGAACAGGCCATACACGCCGACGAAAAACACGAGGCCTTTGGGGATGCGACCCTGAACCAATTGTCCAAGGCCGGGAATCAGGTAGCTCAGGAGCGCTGCCGCGGGGTCCATCTTTGACGGCGTCGGCAGCGCGACAACAGTTGGCTCGGCTGGTACGGATGACATGGAGATTCCAACGTCGCCGATGCCATCTGCAGCGGCAGCAATTCCTGCCGCTATGCTACGACTTAGAACCAACCCGCCCACATCAGCGCGACCCATGTCGCACTCGCCGCCAACATGGCCAGACCAGAATAACCAAGGAAGTCGCGGACGAGCGGTACGGCCGTCAGGCCGCCGTAACGGCTGGTTCTTTCCACGCCTTGATCGAAGCGGCGAACTGCCGCGACAGTCGGCGTCGTCAAACCGGCAATCGGTGTGACCTGCAAAAACGCCGGCGTCGCTTGCGGCGAATCCATGTACGGCGCGAGCTTCTCGGCCAATGGACTGCGCTCGCCCAGCACCGAACTGCCGCCGCGCGGATTCAGATCGATGTTCCAATTGGACGGCGTCGGTTTCTGCATCGGAATCGACTGCAGCGGCGTCTCGGCAGCGAAAGCGGCGGCCGGTGGCACACCATAGGCCACCGTCGCCGGCGGGAAGTGCGGCGACTTCGGCGGAGCGTTGCCCCCCCCCTCCGTCGCATACGCTGGACGCGCGCTTGGCTCCGCCGGCTTGCCGGGTTGATCAAGCATCTTTTGCAACAAGGCATCCAACTCGTCGAGCTGTTTCCGGGTGGACGAGTGAAGCTGAGTCGCCATTGCGGGTTCCTCCCGATGTGGCAAACGATCAGCGCGGACGCTGACCGGGGTCGCCGCGTACTCTACCACAGATGGCCAATCGTTATTACACCAGTTTTCCGTTGGCGCCCGGTGAGGTGGTTCTCCAAGGCCCCGAAGCTCGCCATCTTGCCACGGTCATGCGAGCCCGCCCCGGCAACGCCGTTTGCCTATTCAACGGCGATGGCTGCGAGTATCCCGCCACCGTCATCGCCGTCAGCAAGCGCGACGTGACATTACATATTGCCTCCGTTGAGAAACCCAGTCGCGAACTTGCATTTCAATTGGAAATCGCGGCCGCCGTTCCCAAAGGCGACCGCGAGGAGTTTTTGTTGGAAAAACTGACAGAATTGGGCGTGACCAGATTTGTGCCGCTCCTCACCGAACGCTCAGTGGTAGTACCAAAAGTGGAGCGCTTGCGACGCACCGTGATCGAAGCAAGCAAGCAGTGCGGCAGGAATGTGCTGATGGAGGTGTCAGAGTTAGTGCGATTTGATGAGTATCTGCGCAGATCCAAGGATTTCGGTTGCCGCTGGTTAGCACATCCGTGCCCGCAGTCGAAAGAGGTGCCTCTTTCCGTCTATCCGCATACTGTCGCCATTGGTCCCGAAGGTGGCTTCTCAGACGCAGAAGTGAAAGCCGCGACAACGGCCGGTTGGCAATGTGTTGATTTGGGCCCGCGCATCCTGCGCATCGAAACAGCAGCCATCGCTGTTGCTGCTTATTGTTCTTTCAACGCCAACAACGCCTGACGAAACTCGGCCGCCGTTTGAAAGCGGTCCTTCGCTTCGCGCTCGACGGCTTTCTTGAGGAAACTGCGCAGTTCCGGCTCAATATCCGGCTTAAAGTCGCGCGGATCGCGCGCGGCAGAGTTAATGTGCTTCTGCAACGCTTCCATCGAGCCTTGCGACCGTTCCCACGGCAACGTACCCGTGAACACCTCGAACGCCGTCGCGCCCAATGCAAATAGGTCCACTCGATGGTCTGTCGTCTGTCGACGAATCACTTCCGGTGCAAGATAATCTGGCGTACCCGTGCGGTTGCCGGGCTGGCAGAAGTCCGGCGTGTACGGAATCGTGAGACCAAAATCGATAAGTTTGACCACGCCTTCGTTTGTCACCATCACGTTGCGCGGGCACAAATCGCGGTGCATGTAGCGCTGGCGATGCAAATACTCCAGCGCATCGGCCAATTGGGTGAGGATTTCGATCTCGTGTCCGATCAGTTTCTGGCTGCGCGTCTCCACTAGAAAGTTCATGCCGACGCCTTCGATCAATTCCATCACCAGATACGGTTCATTCGCCGTCGAGTAGCCCCACTCCGTCGTCTTCACGATGTGCGGATGCCGCAGCGACATGCAAATGTCGCCTTCGGGTGGCTTATTTCGGCCGACAAACCGCGCTTCGAACTTCGCGGTCTTTTCCTTGTCAAGAATCTTCAGGCACACACTGCGGCCAATGGAGCGATCATACGCCCGCCAAACCTTCGACATGCTGCCCTGGCCGACACGCCCCTGCAACTCAAACCGCTTCTTGAGATCGACCTTCGGTCCGCGTTTCTTAGCTTTGGGCGCGGACTTCCCCCCAGGACCTTTCTTTGGCCCTTTGTTGTTCATCCAACCTTTGAATGATTCGAGTAGGCCCACGAGGATTGTTGTTAGAGTGCAGTGGGGAGTGGACAGTGCAACGCCACGGTGTCCGCAAACCCAAATAAGATCATGACGCTGGTCCGCATAACGCCATTGTACCGGATGATATCAAGACAAATATAGCCCACAATCGGTGAAGCGCAGGTCTTCCCGGTCTTTAAATACCACTACTTCTCGCAATAATCAATCAGCCGCGCGACTTCCGTCCGCAAGTCTCGCCGATGGATAATGCGGTCGATAAAGCCGTGTTGCAGCAGGAACTCGCTGGTTTGAAAGCCCTCGGGCAATTCCAGCCGCACGGTGTTCCAGATGGTGCGCTTGCCGGCAAAGCCGATCAACGCGCCCGGCTCGGCAATGGTTAGGTCGCCTTGCAGCGCCCAACTGGCAGCCACGCCGCCCATCGTCGGGTTGGTGAGGATGCTGATGAATAAGCCGCCCGCCGTGTCGTGCCGGGCGATGGCGGCCGACACCTTGGCCATTTGCATCAGCGATAGGATACCTTCCTGCATTCGCGCCCCGCCGCCGGAACCGCTCACGAAGATCAACGGCAACTGCATGGCTGTTGCCGCCTCGGCTGCGCGGGTCAGCTTCTCGCCGACGACTGAACCCATCGACCCGGCCATAAAGGCGAAGTCTGTGATGCCGATGACCACGGACCGGCCGCGAATGAAGCCCTTGCCCACCACGGCCGCATCCGGCATTCCGGTCTTTTTCTCTTCGGCAATCAACCTCTGGGAATAAGGGATGCGATCAACGAACTCCAACGGGTCTTTCGAGCGCAGATTGGTGTGCCACTCTTCGAAGCTTTCTTCGTCAAGCAGTTGATTGATGCGGTCGCCGGCCGGCATGTAGAAGTGGTATTCGCATTCAGGGCAGACATTGAGCCGGGCTTCCGCCTCTTTACGGTAAATAGTCGCCTTGCACTTGGGGCAGCGAATCCACAACCCCTCGGGCACCCCGCGTTTCGGTCGGCTCACGGTAGTCTGTTCACTCATCGGTAGTCTGTTCACTCATCGGTCGTCAATCTGGGCCAGTGAGGCGAACTTGCGGCCTTCGACATAGGCGAGAAAGGCCCCGCCTCCTGTCGATACGTGATTTATCTTATCGTCCAATCCGAACTGTTCGACCGCCTCGGCCGTTTCTCCCCCGCCGACAACGGTGGTCGCCGAGCTGTTCGCCATCGCCTCGGCTATTCCTTTAGTTCCCGCGCAGAATGGCGCTTGTTCGAACCAACCGACAGGGCCATTCCACACCACAGTTCCCGCTGACTGAATGTGTTGCGAATACAGCGCTATCGTCTTCGGCCCGATATCCATACCGTACCACCCATCCGGAATTTCGCCTTCGACGACTTTGATCTGTGCCGTGGCTTCCGGCTTATCCGCGATAAGATGGTCCACGGGAAGAACGATCTTTCCATCTCCGGCCATGATCGCCCCAACCCACGCAAAAGCTGGCACCGACGGCATCACCCCTCCTGGTTGGTATCGAATGTTCCCAGCGGCCAGCAGCAGTTCGCGGGCAACATCCAACTTGTCGTCTTCACAGCGTGATTTGCCGACGTTTTGTCCCATCGCCTTCATGAACGTGTAAGTCATAGCGCCGCCAATCAAGAGCTTATCCACCTTTGCCAGCAACGCCTGAATGAAGTTGATCTTGTCCGACACCTTCGCCCCACCCATGACGCTGACCACCGGCCGCTTCGGGTGAGACATCAAATCGTCAATAACTTCCAACTCTTTGGCGACAAGCAACCCCACAGCCCGCGGTTTGCCATCCGCTTTGAACCTGGCCGGCACCGCCACCATCGAAGCATCCTTGTCGTTGTGGCAGGTGCCGAATGCGTCATTCACGTATACATCGGCCAGATTCGCTAGTTCTGCCGCGAACGTCGGGTCGTTCTTTTGCTCCCGCGTGTCGAAACGCAGATTTTCTAACACCACGACATCACCGGCCTTGAGATTTCGCGGCCGATTCTCTTTCCGCACCGGCCGCCGCAGCAACTCACCCAGCCGCGCCGCAATTCGATCCGTGGTCAACAGCACATCGGTATTCGGATCACCCGAAGGGCGGCCCACATGGGTCATGGCAATCACAGCCGCGCCCTTGGCCAACAGTGCATTGATCGTCGGCACCGCCCCGCGTATCCGCCGATCGTTCTTGATCGCCCCGGTTTTCTTGTCTAGCGGCACATTGAAATCCACGCGGATAAGCACGCGCTTGCCATGCAAGTCAGGGAGATCGTCGAGAGTGGTTTTCATCGTCAATCCCGGTTAGCCGCGACGCGGAGCCTTTGCGGAGCGGAGCGCGCAACGCTCGCCATCACTTCCCCGCCATATACTTCAGCAGGTCCACGCACCTATTCGAGTAACCCCATTCGTTGTCGTACCAGCTGACGAGTTTGAAGAACCGGCTGTTCAACTCAATGCCGCTGCCGGCGTCGAAGATGCTGGATGCGGGGTCGTGGATGAAATCGCTGCTGACGACTTCGTCATCAGTGTAAACGAGAATGCCCTTCAGATAAGTCTCGCTCGCCTTTTTCATTGCGGCGCAAATGTCTTTGTAGCTTGTTTCTTTCACCGTTCGCACGGTGAGATCGACTACACTCACCGTCGGCGTCGGCACGCGGAATGACATGCCAGTGAGCTTGCCTTTGACTTCGGGAATGGCCAAACCTACTGCTTTGGCTGCGCCGGTACCGGATGGGATAATGTTGATCGCCGCTGCCCGGCCGCCCTTCCAATCTTTCTTCGACGGTCCGTCCACCGTCTTCTGCGTCGCCGTGTAGCTGTGAATTGTCGTCATCAGGCCTTCTTCAACGCCGAAACCGTCCTTCAGCAGCACATGTACCACCGGGGCGAGACAATTGGTCGTGCAACTGGCGTTGGAAATGATGTGATGCTTGGCGGCATCGTATTTATCGTGATTGACACCCATCACCAGTGTGATGTCTTCACCTTTGGCCGGCGCGGAGATTACGACCTTCTTGGCCCCTGCCTCCAAATGCCCCTTTGCCTTTTCCGCCTCGGTAAACAGTCCCGTGCATTCGAGAACGTAATCAACATTCAGCGCTTTCCACGGCAACGCGGCCGGGCCTTCCTTGACCGCCAGGCACTTAATCTTGTGCCCATTCACGACCAGGGTGTCATCTTCAGCGGCACCAGCGGACTTTTCACTCGCCACGGTGCCGGCAAACCGGCCCTGCGTCGAATCATATTGGAGCAGGTAAGCCAGGTTGTCGGCCGGCACCAGATCATTCACCGCGACGACGTCGAACTGTTTGCCGAGTAGGCCCTGATCGACCAATGCTCGAAAGACCAATCGCCCGATGCGACCGAAACCGTTGATGCCGACGCGGATCATGGAAGCCTCCTGTGCGGCCGAACGTGTTGGCCGATTCATTGTCTGAAAGATATTGATACTTTATGACTCGCTTACCCTCGGTGAAGAGGGCCGCCGGTCGCCGGTCGCGACCCCAACATCAAGATGCACCCATGAGCAAGACCGTACGAGTAGCCGTGACCGGAGCCGCGGGCCAAGTCGGGGAATTGCGTGTTCGAGTGGTTGCCCCAGATGGTCATGTTG
>JANNLP010000593.1:0-10538 GCA_031396905.1 Gemmataceae bacterium | reverse complement strand
CGAAACAGCTTGTGGCGCCAAGGTGCAGGATGTCGCGGCAACCGGGAGCGACGTCGCCCAGCGTGTGGATATGGGCCATCACGTCATGGCGAAACCGCTTCTCGTACTCTCCGGCCTTGGCATAGTCGATGTCGTCGAGGTGCTGTCGAAGCTCGGCCAGTTGTTCGGCCCGGATGCGCGGCGTGACGCCATCATCAGTGGTCATCCCCAATTCGGACTGTGTCTCCGCTAACGCCAGCCACAGCCGCCGCCAGGTGGAGAACTTGCGTTGCGGCCCCCAACGGTTGACCATTTCCTGGCCGGCGTAACGGGTAATCAACGGATTGTCGTAAGCAACGTGGTCGGTCATGGAGTCAATTTACGCTTTGGGCGCGACCGTTCCACCCGCTACGACCTGACCGGCGAATGGGCGAAACACCCGGTCCGGCCGGTGCGGCGGCGCGGGTTCGGCCGATACCGACATGGACATGGATGCCACGGTCGCGCCCGACCGTTCAACGTCAGGAGGATGCCATGCGACGCTGCCTGTTCGCGCTGATAGCCGGCTTGGTGACATTGGCCGCGTTCGCCGGCCCCGCCCGCGCCCAAAACCCACAGCTGCCCCGCTTCTATTACTACCCGTACTACTACTATCCCCACAGCTACTGGCCGACGCAAAGCCCGCAATGGCCAGAACAGCCAGGCCAGCCATACCAACGGCCGCCGGCGTACATGGCCTACCCGCCATTCCTTGAGAAGGGTTGGCGCTACGACTTGTTCGAGCCGCACAAATACTATCGCGGCAACCACTTCTGGTTGGACCAGTTCTAAAACGCGAAAAGCCCACTCGATGTAACGAGTGGGCTTTTTTTGTCGAGCATGGTTGGTCGCGCTTCACCGGTTTGTCGGCGAACCGCCGCCCGGGACTGGGCGTCCCGGGCCAACGGCGAGTGACAGTAAGCGGTCAGTTACTGTCACTGTCCTCGTGGCAGTGATGCCACGAGCTGGGTGAGTGGGTGGCGTGCTCAGGGGAAGTATCGACGAACCTCGATGGACATTACGTCACAATGCGAATCGTGCAATCACCTCACATAACTGCCACTCCGTCGAAACAGTTTGAACTCATAGTTCCAATCAAGTCAGTCATGTTTTGGGCACGAGCACATTCTTGCGAGTGAGTCAAGGGTTACAAGACAAAAGCGATGACGTCATCGTGAATCAATCGGAATAGCGGCCGACGGAATTTAGGCCTTGTGCGTATGGAGAGCTCGGATTGTGACCGGGATGGAGGGGCCAACCATCGTAGAGTCTGACGAAGGACCACGATTGTCTTGGCAATTTGATCGGCAACGGATTGTTCTCGATGTAGATGATGGTGCGGCGCACTTCGTCAGGATGGTCGAGGAAGACTTTCCAGCCGTGGCCGGCGGTCCACGTCGGGTGGTTTCTGGTTCTGATGTTCGACGCGCTAAGCCGCAAGCGGCTGGAAGACTTCAGATTGTCGATCATCGGTTCGGCAAGGTGTTTGTGTTTGCGGATCAAGATGTGAACATGATCGGGCATGATAGCGCAGGCGTAGCAGGTATATCGTTCGTTGACGATCACTTCGGCGAAGGCGGCGGCGATCTCATTGCGCGCTACTTCGTCGAATGTCAACGCGGGATGTAGCAAAAACGGTTGCGCTTTTTGGTAGAACTCGCGGACTTCCTTGCCGGCGGGTTGGATCGTCTTGCGGCCAAGATGTAACTCACCGAGTTCTGCTATTACGTCGTTGCGAATGGAGATAGAGCCACTGCCGCGTGGGTCGTTGGGCAGCCACCAGCCATACGCCGTCCAGATGAGATGGTGCGCGATGACGATGGGGTTTGGCATGGGGAAATACCCTTGTATTTCCAGTTAACTACGCGCTAAGCCGCAAGCGGCAAGAGCCGCTTGCGGCTTAGCGCGTCATTCTTAAAACAACCTCAACCTCAATCCACCACCGCCAGAATATCCTCTTCCGTCATGATGAGATACTCTTCGCCGTCCACGGTGACTTCCTGGCCGCCATACGACGAGAACAATACACGGTCGCCTTCCTTGACTTGAAATTTCGCGCGGCTGCCGCTGTCGAGCAATTTGCCGTCGCCCAAGCTCAGCACTTTGCCCTGGCGCGGTTTTTCTTTGGCATTGTCAGGCAGCACGATGCCGCCGGCCGTCTTGGATTCGGCTTCAAGACGTTTGACCACAAGCTTGTCATTCAGCGGAACTACTTTCACGGCACGAGTCTCCCATTCAAGGTTGCTGCGGTTGCGGAGCGGGGCCGTACACCTGCACGATCGCCCGAACGACAGTGTATAGCACCACATGTTTGCTGACCGGTTTGGGGATGACGCTATAAGCCTGGGCCTGAAACGCTCGCCGCATCAATTCGGCGTTGGCGTCGGCCGTCACCAATATTGACGGCAACCGCGGATACATCTGCCGGACGAGCCGAAGCACGTCCAACCCGGTGATCCGCGGCATGTGCATATCCGTCAGCACGACATGGACGTGTTCATTGCGCACGATGTCCAGCGCCTCTTCGCCGGACTCGGCGAGAAACGTTCGGTAGCCTTCCGGCTCGATGATGTCCTTCAACGACTGGCGGCATTCCGCGTCGTCGTCGGCGATCAGCACCGAATATGGTCGTGTGAACGTGACAGTCATGCCGCGCCCCTTGCGCGTCGATTACCCCAAATAGGTCAGCGTTTGGACCAACACAAGGTCCGAACCCGGTATGGGAGTGCAAAAAAGATACCACGCTAAGGTGGCGAGGGGAACGGCGATTTTAAGCCATTGTGAAATAATGGTTTGCGCCGACGGCGTTACAATCGAAACAGCGCAATGTCTGCCGCGTTGGCAGGGGCGACGGCGTGGTCACTCAGGTGTTTTGGCGGTCGCCGTTTCGACGCGTTTGCCCCACATCTTGTCGGGATTGAAGTCGTCGTCGTCAAGTTTGAGGTCGAGTTGAATGCGATCGTAGCAGTTGTAGTTCTGCTCCCGGCCCATGTCATCGAAGCACAGGTACAGCATCGGTAGCTTGCACGCCAGGCAATAAAAGATCTGGCGTTTGCCGCCGCGCGGCAGGTCCACATCGCGGCCGGGCGGCACGATGATTTCGACGCCAGCCAAGGGTTGCGGATATTCAGGACGTTGAATCATCCCAAGCGACTTGGCCGTCACGCCGTTCGACGGGCTTTTCGCCGCTGCGTAAAGCATGGCGACATCGCGCAAATTGTAGCCGATTCCCGCATCGGTAATGTCGTGATTCGGATTGGCCATTTTCACGAGCATCGAGTCGCGGCTGAGGGCCATCCGCCGACCGCCCGGTACGAATGGGATGTCGCCGGGTGCCGTTAATATGTGCAACTTGTCGTCATATCGGCCTTTGACATACACCACCTCACGGCCCTGCGCTTCTGGCCCGATCCACTTGAAATGCACGCTGAACGGCGCTGTGCGTTCCTTGAATAGGATCAAATCCTCAGGCTTAGCCCGACCTTCCTGCGACTCGCGGCGCCGCAACCGCGCACAATAAGAATGCACTTCGGAAAACCGCTGCATCGCCGCCGCATGGAGATCTTCCGGTGCAAGCGGCTGCGATTCATTGATTGGCGGGGCCACTATTGGTGGCGCAACGGTCGCCGACGCTTGAACAAGCGACGTCGGAGTTCCATTGACGATCCGCCGCGGAGCGGGCGTGATGCCCGCCGTCGGCGTATCGGGGCGAACAGAAAAGCAACCTGTTGTCAGTAATAAAGATGCGACGAGAATCCTACCAATCACACCGCACCTCCATGTGCGCATGAACACCCCAACCGGGGTGATGGGAGGACATTTGTACCCGAAACCCCCGTGCCTTGCCCAGCCGAACCGCTTACGATGAGAATTGATCCATACTCGGAGTAATTCATGCGTCAATTCCTGCTTCTCGCCGTTTGCCTCATCTCCGCCGACGCCCCGCAACCGGCCACCGATGGCAAATCGCTCACGGGCTGGGTCGGCACCATGAGCCATTGGAAGAGCGTTGACGGAAAAATCGTCGGCACCACGGATGGCACCATCAAAGAGAACACCTTCCTGTGCACGGAAAAGAAGTTCAAAGACTTCGAGATGACCTTCCAGGTCCGCTTGAAGGACGGCGTCGGCAACTCCGGCGTGCAGATCCGCAGCGAAGTTTTCGATAAAGAGAAGTGGCGCGTCAAAGGCCCGCAGGCGGACATTTGCGACAAGCACTACGGCTGCCTTTACGGCGAGAACTTCGGCGGCATGATGCAGGATTGCGACTGGGAGAAAATCAAACAGAAACTCAAGCTGGACGACTTCAACGATTACTCCATCCGTGTCGTCGGCAAGAAAGTGACCATCAAGATCAACGATGTGACGAGCGTGGACAAGGAATTCGACAAGCTGCCGGCCGAGGGCATCATCGCGCTGCAACTGCACACTGGGCCGGCGATGGAGGTGGCGTATCGCAACATCAAGATCAAAGAGCTGAAATAGCGATACGGACTCGACAATCGGCCCATGAATGCCGCATAATAGGGGAGGCACCAGAGGAACAAAAATGCCAATCACGCTGCCGGATGTTTCCACGTTGAGTTGTGCCGAAAAGATCGATCTGATCTCCCGCATTGAAGACTGCATGACCGGGCAAGATCGAAGCGTGTGGGAACATGCACTATTGCCCGATCTTGAGGGACTGAGTGTCGACGAAAAGATGGATTTGATCGGGCATATCTGGGACAGCGTGAAACCAGGGGAAATCACGATGTCGCCGGAACTAGCCAAAGAACTTGATCGGCGTCAGGAAGAACTCATGCGTGACCCTAGCCGCGCGGTTCCGTGGGAAGAAGTCAAAGCGCGGATATTGAATCATGAAGCACGCAGTTAGATTCACGCGCGAAGCGGAAAAAGAGGCCACGGACGCCTACGTTTGGTATGAGAATGACCGCATCGGCCTCGGCGAGCACTTTCTTGAACGGCTCCATGAATGCTTCAACACCATCGCTGAAAACCCGCAGAGATTTGGTTTTGCCCGACGCGACATCCGCGAAGGTGTTGTTCAACAGTTTCCGTACATCGTCTACTACACGGTGGGATCATCAACGGTATTTGTGCTCGCCGTCGTTCATACGTCGCGAGATCAGGATGCGATCCTAAAGAAATTAGGCCGATGAAAAAACTCTACCTCGAAACCGTCGGCTGCCAGATGAACGTGCTCGATAGCGAGCTGGTCGTCGGGGCATTGCGCCGACAGGGTTACGCGCTCACCGATGTGCCGACCGATGCCGACCTGGTGCTTTACAACACCTGCTCGGTGCGTGCCCATGCGGAGGAGAAAATCTACTCCGCGCTGGGCCGGGTACGCAAACACAAGCTGGCCAATCCCGAAGTCGTCGTCGGCGTCATCGGCTGCATGGCACAGAAGGACCAGGACGAGGTCTTTCGTCGCGCCAACTATGTCGATGTCGTTTGCGGTCCAGGCCAACTCGGTCAATTGCCGGAACTCATCGCCAAGGTCCAGGCAGGCGCAGGCCGGCAAACAGCTTTCTCCCTGGGTCGCGCGGATGCGGGCAAACACACCGTCACCGATTCGTTCGAGAGCTACGACCCGATGCGCGAGCCGGCCATGCGGCCCACGCGCTTCCAGGCGTATGTGCGCACGCAATTCGGTTGCGACAAGTTCTGCACGTATTGCATCGTGCCCAGCGTTCGCGGTCCCGAACAAGGCCGGCCGCCGGCACACGTGCTGGCCGAAGTGCGGCAACTTGCGGATCAAGGTTGCCGAGAAGTGACATTGGTCGGCCAAACCGTGAACAGCTATCGCTTCGACCACGGCGATGGCCGAGTGAGTCGGCTCAGCGATTTGATGACGCAGATTCACGACGTAGCCGGTATCGAGCGCATCAAGTTCGTCACCAACTTTCCCAAAGACATGTCCGACGACTTGTTGCAAGCCGTGCGCGATTTGCCAAAGGCGTGCAAGTACCTGCACGTGCCCGCTCAACATGGCGACGACGAAGTGTTGAAGCGCATGAAACGGCTCTACACCGTGGCCTATTACCAGGAGATGTTGCAGCGGTGCCGCGAGACTGTGCCCGGCGTGGCCGTCTCCAGCGATTTCATCGTCGGCTTCTGCGGCGAGGACGAACCTGCCTTCGAGCGTAGCATGGACATGGTGCGCGATGCCGGTTTCAAAAACAGCTTCATCTTCAAATACAGCGCCAGACCCGGCACCAAGGCCGACGATCTATTCGACGATGATGTACCCGAAGAAGTGAAGAAGCGCCGCAACAATGATTTACTGTGCGTACAAAACGATGTGAGCCAGGCCGATCACCGCAGCCGCATCGGCGACACCGTTGAAGTGCTCGTCGAAGGCCGGAGTAAACACGACGACGGCGCTTCCATCGTCCGGCAACTCACCGGCCGCACCATGACCGATCACATCGTCGTCTTCGACGGCCCGATGCGCCTCGCCGGGCAACTCGTGCAAGTCGCCATCCGCGATGCATCACCGTTCACGTTGTTCGGCGACGTCATTACGACGGAGTTGGTGGGCGTGGCGGAGGAATGCAGCGAGCACGTTGCCACATCGGCGGCGACGAATCGCCGGATTGGATTGCCGATTCTGTAGCTCACCCGCCCGGCGTATCGAGTAGTTGTTGCAATCTCTGTGCAAGTTGCGGCGGCAGACGTGGAATCCAATCACCGTCCAGCATTCCACCTTCGATCATGTCGCGCAAGTGTGTACGGTCCCGGTCACGAAATGATGTCAATTTCATTCTGACCAAGGCATCTAAACCGAGAATCCTGTACGACGACTCGGCTTCAGTGTCGTTGACATCCGGCGCGGGCAGCGAGTATTCCGGCCTGACCTTTTCGCCCGCGATGACGACGTGCAACGCATCACGTGCCTTCGCATTCGGCTCGTCGAGAAACGTGTCCATGCCAGTTGAATGTCGATAGATGAAACCAGACGCTTCCAGCGCGACTCGCGCAGCGGGCAAGTCGGCACGGCGCAACAAAATGTCAACGTCTTTTGTCGTGCGCACCAAAGAGTCATCCACCCGGGCCACCCAAGCGGCAACCGCATTGCCGCCGATGACGGCATAGGGAATCCCGACGGCTTCCAAGGCTGAGGTCGAACGAAGCAGCCGGTCACGGACTTTTTCCATGGCGCGCTCGATGCGGTCTAAAATGTCGACGGTCAGGGGTGCCATGGCGACAGTATATCTGATTGTCGCGCGGGTTATTTACCCCGTTTCATGCGGTGCACGGCGCCTTCTTTGTCCAACAGGGTCAGCGTATCGCCGTCAATCACGACCTTGTATCGGATCACGGGTGTACTCGGAAATCTCTGTTCGATGTGTTCAGCGTCAGGCCAGTTGAATTGACCATTGTTCACGACGCCGTTGGCAAAACGAAGCTCGACAGTGCCGTCGGTTCGAAACGTCGTGCCCACGAGTCCGCCGGTTCGTGTCAGCGAATCCCACGTGCCGATCAACGCCTCGACCAGCGCTTGCGCCTGACTTGTCGTGTTGTTCGGTACATTGCCCGTGCCGCTCGATTTGCCCTTTCGGACCATGCGATGTACGGTGCCATCGCTTCCTTTCAAAGCCAGTTCCTTATATGTAACTGAGACCTTGAGCGGGCCTTCGGCCGCGTTGAGACGGCGCACACGACCACCGTGATATTCGACAAGGATGGTTTCCCGATCAATCCAACGGTACCGTCCCATCAACTCGACTTCGCGCTCGACCAACGGTTTCTCGGGGTCGACGATCTCGCCAGCTTTGACATCCTGGACAAAATGGCGATGACTTTCCTGGATGGTCCCATCGGCGTGAAACTCCAACTTCCCGCGGCTATCGTCCCAGGTCCAAGTGCCGATCAATCGTTGTTGAGCCAAGGCGCTCTCATCGTCGAAATAGGGCGCAACGGGCGGATTGCGATTCCAGTAGAAAACACCGATGAGCACCACGATCACCGCGAAGACGGCCAGCAACCACCACGACCGTCCGTTATTATCGGGTCGATCAGCGGCCGCAGATGCCTTGGGGAGTGCCGCCTCCGTAGGTTGCTGTAGGTTGATGTAACGGCGAAAATCGATCACCGCGATGACCAGCAACAGCGCCGCCAAAACCGCGACGGCGTAGGGGCCGAAAGACGGATGCACGTAATAGACCGGCTGAACAGCGCCCGACGCGGGGAAGCCAAGAACGCGAATCAACTCAGCCGTCATCAGGTGCTGTGGCTCGCCACGAAGCCTGTTGATGCCGTAGACCGTCGCCATGACTAACCCAATTCCCGCCACGGCGCTGAGGCCAATTCGCCAGCGGCGGGCCTGCGGGATCTGCGCTGTGGCGAAAAGAAAAAGGCCCAACGCGAGGAACACGCCCGACAATGTTACGCCCGCGGCGTTGTGGTTCAAGTTGATGCCGCTGACCCAATACTCGCTTTGCTGTGTCGCAAAAACGTACCAAGGCGCGAACGTATTGGCGACTCCCAATGCGCATACGAGGGTCGCGCATGTCGTCAACGTCCACGGAATTGCATTCCGGACGTGACTCAATGTTTTTGTGATGGCACCCCACACCCATTCGAGAAACCAGAGGATCGCAAAGATCTGAAGCGCAATAAACATGAACGTCAAGATCGTCGTGGGACCGTTGAAATAGGACCTGTCGACATATTGATCGTAAAGCCAGGTTAGGCCGATCAGCGCGGCGATCAGGATCACAAAGCCGAAGACAGGCAGCCCAATACGACTGAGAAAACTCGACTCAGCAGGCAGCGCCGAATCAGCGGTGCCGTGTGCATCCAGCGGCGGGTTGGCCGCCAATTGCTCGGATGCCATTTCGGCTTTGCCGGTCTTCGAGCGTTGAGAATACCATCGCCACAATTCAATCGCCACGAAAACACCGTTCAACCCTAGCCCAATTCCGTTCCCAATGGCTCTCGTGGACTCGCTGAGGGGAAACCAAGACCAAACCAACCAACCCCCATCAAACATCCAGAGCATCTTGGTGGGCCCAGACAGTTCGATACTAGTAGACTCCTGCCCTTTTTGAACGCGAGTCCATTGGGCATCGTATGTGCGCATAGCAACGACTAAGAAGACACTACCCAACACGGCCATCGGCAGTGCCACTCCGGCCAACAATATGTTGGTGTTAAATGTGATAACAATCGCCCAAAAAAATCCAGGTATGAGCGCAACGCCAACTGCTTGTATGACGAACTTGAAGAGCGTCATGTTCTTAAGGTCAGTTTCGAGTGCCTTTCGGAAGTTGGCGGCTTCTTCCTTGAAAAGCGCTTCCCCGCGCTGGCGGCGCCGTTGCTTCAGCGACTCCATTTCCGCCTTGATTTCCTCCGGAGCCAGTTCATCGACATTCGGCGGCGCAATCTTCTCGACGGCCTGTTTGACCGCGCTGGCTTTCTGATATCGAAGGTTCGGTTCCTTCTCCAGCGTGCGGAGTACAACATCATCCAGCCGTACATCGATCTGCACAATCTTCGACGGCGGCGCAAACCGCCCCAGCGGCAATTCGCCAGTCAGCACTTCATAAAAGACCACACCGAGCGAATAAATGTCGGCACGATGATCGACCGTCAGCGGCTTCTCCCATTGCTCCGGGGCCATGTAGTGCATGGTGCCCATCGCTTGATTGGTGCCGGTGAGATGTGATTGTTCCGCACCACGATTGAGCAGCTTCGCCAAGCCGAAGTCGGCGATCTTCACCCGACCTTTGGCGTCGAGCAGGATGTTCTCAGGCTTGATGTCGCGATGCACCACGCCGGCGTCATGAGCGACTTGCAGCGCTTCGCAGATTTTCGGCACGATGGCCAGGGCCTCGGCCGGCGTCAGTTTGTGCGCTTGCTGCGCCTGGCGAAGGTTCACGCCTTCGACAAACTCCATCACGAAGTAGTAGAAGTTCCCTGCCTGGCCAAAATCGAAAATGGTGACAATGCCGGGATGATTGAGTTTGGCCAGCGTCCTGGCCTCACGGGTAAACCGTTCGGCAAACGACGCATCGGCGGCCGGCGGCATGATTTTCAGAGCAACCAGTCGATCCAACCCCGGCTGCCGGGCCTTGTACACCGCACCCATGCCGCCTTGGCCCAGCAATGCAATGATCTCCAACTGTGGAAATAACGCCGCTAGCTCGCCGACACTCGGAGCCGCGAACGGCGTGTATCCGGCGGTCGTGCCGGACGTATCGGACCCAAGTCCGCGCTTCATCAAACAGCGCGGGCACAGCCCCGCCGGCGCGTCAGCCGGCAATAGTGATTGGCACTCAGGGCACGTACGGTTTGCGGTCATGGGTTACCCTCCAGCATACCCATGAAGCAGGACTTGGGAATCGTTACAGGTTAGCCGCGACGCGGAGGCTTTGCGGAGCGGAGCGCGTCAGCCCAGCGCTCGGAATAATTCTCGAATCTCCTCGTCCACATCATCCGCCGTGTCGGCGACGGCCTCGCGCAGACGTTCCCGGTAGCGCTTTCGCAAGCGGTGGGCCGCCACCTTCACC
>JANNLP010000585.1:0-1923 GCA_031396905.1 Gemmataceae bacterium | reverse complement strand
GCTATTCTGGGCTTACGCTATCAGCTTCTTCGTCCGCGGCGTCTGGATCCGCGTGCGGCCGCGAGAGCCAGATACGGAGTACGACCGGCGGGGGTGATGTGTACTCGGGCAAGCGGCTTTTCGGCATTTTCTTGATTTGGTCGGTATTGATCAACGGTGCTTTAGCGTTCTTCAGTCGCGGTTCATTCAGCCACGGGCTTTTCGTCATTGGCTTTATCGGTGGTATCGCGTTGCCTGTCCTTGCCATCTGGTTCGTGGTTTTTCTGACGTTATGCATCATCAAAGAGGACTGGCCGTTTCATAAGGTGCTACTTGGCTGCGCCGTTCTAGCTGCTTCCACAATCATCTCACTACCAATCGGCAATGCCCTTAGTCAACGCGATATCGAACATGCAAAGAAGTACTGTGAATTGCTGGTGCCCCGCATAGAAGAGTATCGACTACAACATGGTAAATATCCGAAGAGACTGGCTTTGCTGAGCGATATTCCCGAGCCGCCGTACCTGCTACAAGAGAACCCGGGTGCGTGTTACTTTGCCGACGACCCACGCTACGGGTTCACGTTTAGCGACCCCGCCGCAATGATGGGCGGATGGCACTACGACAGCGAAGCGCGGAAGTGGACGACGTGGGATTAGTAGTCTATTGGATTCGTGCGACTCGCGGTGTATCGTATGTTTGAGGAGATTGAGCATGTCACTACCACAGATTTCGATTGACCCGACTGTTATGATGGGCAAACCGGTGATTGCCGGCACACGAATAACCGTTGAATTACTGCTGGAGAAACTGGCGGCGGGCGAGCCAGCCGAACAAATCCTGCGGGCGCATCCACATCTCCCGCCTCGCAGTATTGAAGCCGCGCTGAACTATGCCGCGGCGCTTGTCCGAAATGAAGTTGTCGCGCCTCTCGCACAGCTTTCGGCATGAGATTGCTGGCCGACGAAAGTGTAGATTTTCCGATCATCGCGCGATTGCGCCGAGATGGCCACGAAGTTGCATCAATTGCCGACGAATCTCCAGGCATCCGTGACGAATTAGTATTGGCTAGAGCATGGGCGGACGGCGTCATTCTACTGACGGGAGACAAAGACTTCGGGGAACTAGTCTACCGACAGCGACTTCCGCACGCGGGGGTGCTACTATTTAGGCTTTCAGGTGTAGACGAGCCCGACAAATCAGAAGTGGTTGCTCTCGCAGTTGCGGTGCACGGAACCTTGTTGCCAAGTGCTTTTAGCGTATTGACCCCGGAAACGCTTCGAATACGGCGTTCACCGGCACCATGATACTACATTCAGACATATCGCTACATTAAAACACATTGCCGCCGCCGGCTATCCTGCAAAGCGCCACTATTCGGAACCGCACACTTGCCTCCCAACCGCCGTTGTCAAACATTTCGCCTGTGGTATCCTGCAAGTGGCTTGCGGAGGGTGGCGGTTATCGGCGTGCGGATGTGGTGGGGCGCGGTGGTGGAGGCGGCCCGGCGATTGGCCGAGGCGGTTCGACCGCGGGCTATCATCGCACCGGTGCCGGAGAAACCGCCGGGACCGTTGCAGCCGCTCATTCGGGTGCGACTCGCCGATGAAGTTTGCCGCACGCTGTTCGCGGAATATGCCGCTCACCTGGCCGGCGAACGCGGACATGAAGAGACGGGGTGGGCGCTGCTTGGTTATCGCGATGGCGATAGTGCCACGGTCGTGGCAACTTTGCCAGCGGGCGCGGAACGACAAGCGGGCGCGGCCCATGTGCGATTCAATCCCGAAGCGCAAGCGTTGGGTAGTCGCATCGTGCGACAAGCCGACAAGCGGCTGGCGTTGCTTGGCGTCGCTCATACGCATCCGGGCAGTTTGCGGCGGCCATCGGATGGCGACTACCGCGGCGATGTGCAATGGGTGCGGCAGCTTCGCGGCGGCGCCGGCG
>JANNLP010000505.1:0-13940 GCA_031396905.1 Gemmataceae bacterium | reverse complement strand
CGCTGGAACTGCCGGGTGGAACTTTTACGGCGACCTTCGAGCCATTCGGTAAAGGAACATCGACGGCACCGCCCAGCACGGCTTCGGATACGGAAATGGGCACGTTGATGATCAAGCTGCCATCTTCAATGAGGTAATGTTCGTGCGAGCCGACTCGGATTCTCAATAACAGGTCGCCGCCGCCGGGTGCCTGTCCTGCCAGCCGCAGGGCTTTGCCATCTTCCATGCCGGCGGGGATTTTGACGCTGACCGATTGGCCGGCGATGTTCAGGTCGATGTTCCCGCCCTGGACAGCTCGTTCGAACGGTATTGTGATTTCCGATTCCTGGGCCGGAGGTGGTTCTGCGCGTTGTCGTCGCCCGCCACCCGGTGCGCCGCCACCGCCGAAAGGGTTGCCGCCACCGCCGCCGAAAAACTGCTCGAAGAGTCGTTGGGCGTCACCCGGGTCGAAGCCTTGTGCACCGGCACCGCCGGGCCCGCCGCGAAAGTTGAACCCGCCAGGGCCACCAGCGCCAGTACCGCCCGTGCTGCCGAATTGGTCGTACTCAGCCCGTTTGGTTTTGTCGCCAAGCACGTCGTACGCGGACTGTACCTCTTTAAAACGCGCCTCGGCCGCCTTGTCGCCTGGGTTGCGGTCCGGGTGAAATTGGCGGGCAAGTTTGCGGTACGCCTTGGTGATATCGCCATCGGCAGCGGCCCGTTTTACGCCGAGCACATCGTAAAGATCTTTAGCCATTCGTTCCCAGCCCTGTTGAGTTCCACTTCATTGTAAAGTCTTCCAATCCGATTGGCGTCGGGGGCAATTGTCTGGACAGCTTTGACCCCTGCGGTTATGGCCCCGCCATCAAGACGAAACTTCGCCGCGGCTAAGAAATGGTCGCGGTCGCCCGCAGGGCATCGGCACGGCTCGGGGACTTGAACTTAAGTCTCGGGGAATGATTGGAGCCGGACCGAACTTGCGGACGATAGGGATTGGGAACGACCGGACTCTGCCGGTCGGACGGGGGTAGGGATATTTCGCGGGGAAGACGGTAAGGCTGTCGGCTGCGCGGCAATTCGTCGAACGTGCGGGGGGAAACGCATCTCGATGACTGTCGCAACGGGCTGATTGCCGTTCGCAAGGGGAGCGGTCGGGTTCACACCTGATCGTTTTGCGGACCGTCGATTCACGCGGAGACCCGACATCAAGGAGGGTGCCCGTGGTTACGCACGTCGATTCCGACATCATTGAGGTTTGGCAAGAGTATCGGGCACACCCGACCGTCGAGCTGCGCAATCGGCTTGTCGAACGCTACCTCTCCCTGGTCCGATACAACGCGGAACGCATCTGGGCAAGGCTGCCCGACGGCGTCGATCTGGACGATCTCATCAGCGCAGGCGTCTTTGGTCTGATGGATGCGATTGATGCATTCGACCTTGGCCGCGGCGTGAAGTTTGAAACCTATTGTGTGCCGCGTATTCGTGGAGCCATGCTTGACGAGTTGCGGACGATGGACTGGGTGCCACGTCTGGTGCGCAGCAAAGCAACCAAGCTCGAAGCGGCCCGCAAGGAACTCGAAGCGGCGTTTGGCCGGCCGCCGTCGCCAGTGGAACTATCCACGAAGCTCGGCATCAGCGAACAGGAATTGCAGTTACTGGTCGGCGAAGCGACAGCTGTCGGTCTCGTGAGTTTGAACAAGAAGTGGTACGAAACCGATAGTTACAAAGACGTTCGTGAAATCGACATTCTCGAAGACAAGAAATCCGAAGACCCGACCAATCGCCTGCAAAACGGCGACCTCATGCGGCTAGTCACCCGCGGTTTGAATCGCAACGAACGGCTTATCGTCATCCTTTACTACTACGAAGACATGACGATGAAAGAGATCGGTGCCACGCTGGACCTCAGCGAATCACGCGTCAGTCAGATGCACAGCAGCATCGTTGCCCGGTTGCAGGCTCAGTTGGCCAAGCGCAAGCCAGAGTTTAGTACTTGAGTGATAGGTTGACTGTTGTCAGTCGTCGATAATCAGATATCATGACAATGCACTGGCCGATGCCCGTCGGCCTTTCCGAGTTGTGTGTTCCCGTCGAGCGCATTTAGTTCCGGACTGAACTCTCAGTTCCCATCTCGCGGCCTGCGGCTGTTTGCGTTGCCCACGCGGCCTGTTTGTACACTGATGGTTGGAGGCGATTATGGGTGAACAACCGAAAATGCCGGCTCGTATCTTGGTGGCCGACGACAATCCGCAGGGCGCTGAGTTGATCGAAGCTTATCTCGACGGCACCGGTTGGGATGTGCGCCTGTCGGCCGACGGCGGTGACACGTTGCAGCAGGTGCGCGACTGGCATCCGGATGTCGTGTTGCTGGACATCATGATGCCGAAGCTCAGCGGCTTCGAAGTCTGTAAGCGGCTGCGTGCCGATCCGGCGACCAGAGACATGCCCGTGCTGATGATCACGGCTCTTGACCAGGCAAGCGATGTGGAACGCGCCGTCGAGGCCGGCACCAATGACTTCTTGACCAAGCCGATCAACAAGACGGATCTTGTGTTGCGAGTGCGTGCTTTGCTCGCCAGTCGGGATCAACCAACTGAGTTGGACCGCACAATCAAGTACGTGGACACTGTAACGCAAGTCACCATTTGAGTCACCACCCCATGACGCTACCTCAAGTCGTGTTGCTGCCTCGTCGCGCCCAGCCCTTTTTTGGCCGACACCCGTGGGTCTTTACCGGCGCAATCAAGGAGATCATCGGCGAGCCCGCCAATGGCTCGGAGGTCGATGTCGTCACGCATACCGGCACCTTCGTCGCTCGTGGCTATTACAACGCTGGCAGCAAGATCCGCGTCCGTCTGTACAGTTGGGAGAAGGACCGCGAGTTGGACGATGGCTTCTTTTTCACCCGCATCATGTCGGCCAGCAACTTTCGCAAGAGCATTTACGGCGATCAGCCCAATGCCGGCTATCGAGTCATCTCCAGTGAAGCCGACGGGCTGTCTGGATTGATTGTCGATCGTTACGACCAATGGCTGTCCGTGCAGTTCACCTCGTTGGCATTGGGGCAACGCCGGGAGCAACTTGCGCCATTGCTCGCCCAGGCCACGGGTTGCAAAGGCATTTACGTCCGCACCGAGCGTGGCATCGGCAAGCTCGAAGGACTGGAATTGCAGGACGGCCCGCTGTGGGGCGAAATGCCCGATGGTCCCGTACTAATCGACGATGGCGTCGTCCGCTACCGCGTGGATTTGCGTGAAGGACAGAAGACCGGCTTCTTCCTTGACCAGCGTACCAATCGACTGGCCGCGGCAAGGTACATGGCTGGCCGCGAGGTTTTGGATTGTTTCTGCTACTCTGGTGGCTTCGGCCTGCATGCGGCAAAAAAAGGCGCGACGAGCGTGGAAGCCGTGGACATGTCCGACGCCGCGTTGAACCTCGCCCGGCAAAATGCCGACCTGAATGGCGTGACCTCGCTGCGCTTTGTCAAAGCCGACATTTTTGATCACTTGAAACTACTGGTGATGCAAAAGCGCAAGTTCGGAGCGGTCATCCTCGATCCCCCGAAATTTGCCCGCTCGAAAAAGTCGATCAAAGAGGCGCTGCGCGGCTACCGTACGCTGTTGGGTCATGCCATGCGCCTATTAAAGCCGGACGGCATCTTAGTGATGTGTTGCTGTTCCGGCCTCATCGCCCCGGCGGAGATTGAGGCGGTGATGTCGCAAGTCGCTGTCGACGTCCGGCGGCATGTGCAGATATTGGAACGCCGCGGCCAGGATGTGGACCATCCCATCGCGGTGACGTGCCCGCAAACAAGTTATCTCAAGTGCTTTATCTGTCGAGTGGTCTAAACTTAATGGTGACCGTGATCGCCGTGCCCGTCATGATGGCTTTCCGGCGGATCAAGGCTCACGGTCGCAGGCTCGCAGCCCCATTGGCCCTGCAGGTAGCCGCAGAACAGAACCATGCCGGCAAGAATGCCGGTAGCACCGAGTTGCCACCAATAGTTGTGAAGCGTCATGCCGCCGATATTCAGCGGTGAACGATCCAGCAGCGACCAGACCTTGGCTGCCATCAATAGGACCAGTACCAAGGGTACCCAGCCGCCAATCGCCAGCACCGGCCAGGCCTGACGCCAATTGATTGCCCAGATGCACCAGATGATCAGCGCGACGACGGCGACAATCGGGACGATCACGTGCATCCAATTCATATTAAACCTCAATAGCAAGGCTTGAAGCCACGATAGGCCCGTCGTGTCCGGCGTCAACCCATGAGGCGATTCGGTGCCGCTCTTTGGTTCGCATCTTTCGGTGGCCGGCGGCTTCACCAAGGCCATTGACGCCGCGGTGAAACTGGGATGCGACACCGTGCAAATCTTCACGAAAGCCCCGAGCCAGTGGCGTGGCCGTGAAATCACGGATGTCGAAGCCGTCCAATTTCGCAAGGCGCTCAAGCAATCGAAACTCAAGTTACCGCTGGTTCACGATTCCTATCTCATCAATCTGGCCGCCCCGGATGACGCACTCTATCGCCGGTCCATTGATGCGTTCGTTGACGAAGTCCAGCGAGCCGAGAAACTCGGCGTCGCTTACATTGTGACCCATCCGGGCGCCCACGTGGGTTCGGGCGAAGACGATGGCCTGCAGCGCGTCGTCACGGCGCTGAATGAAATGATCGCGCGCACGGCGGACGTCAGAGTCAAAATCCTCATCGAAGCCACCGCGGGACAGGGTACCACGCTCGGTTGGCGCTTCGAGCATCTGCGGACGATTCTCCAACGCGTCAGCAGGCCAGTGCGATTTGGGATTTGTCTTGACACATGTCACATTTTCGCGGCGGGCTACAGCCTATGGCCCCGCGCGGAGTACACGAAAACAATGCTGGAGTTCGACAACGTGGTCGGCATGAAGTGGCTCAGGGCGTTTCACTTGAACGACAGCAAGAAACCAAATGGCAGCCGTGTGGATCGGCATGAGCATCTGGGTCAGGGCTACATTGGCCGGGAGGCCTTTGGGCTGGTCGTCAACGACCCGCGCTTCGCCAAGTTGCCGATGATCCTGGAAACCGCCAAAGAGAACGACATGGACGTGGTCAATCTGGCTTTGCTGCGGGAGTTGCAGCAGCAAGGTTGAGTATGTAAGCAAAGAAGTAGTCACGGATGGATTCTTCTGGAGAGAACATGCGAATTCAACAAGTTCATGCCCGCGAAATCCTGGATAGCCGGGGCAACCCGACGCTGGAAGTCGATGTCACGCTGGAGAATTGCCTGATGGGTCGGGCGGCCGTGCCGAGCGGGGCCAGCACCGGTGCTCATGAAGCCTGTGAACTGCGTGACGGCGACAAGAAGCGTTACCTTGGCAAAGGCGTGCAACAAGCCGTCGCCAATGTGAATGACACGATCGCACCCAAGTTGCGTAACCATTGCGTCACGGATCAAGTCGGCGTGGATCGCATCATGCTCGATTTGGATGGCACACCGAACAAGATGCGGCTAGGTGCAAACGCCATACTTGCCGTGTCGATGGCCACGGCCCATGCGGCAGCGAAGGCCGTGAATTTGCCGCTGTATCGCTACATTGGCGGGGCCAACGCCCGGGTGCTGCCGGTGCCGCTAATGAACATCCTGAACGGCGGCCGACACGCCGACAACAACATCGACTTCCAGGAATTCATGATCATGCCCATCGGCGCTCCCTCGTTTCGGGAAGCGTTGCGGATGGGTACGGAAGTGTTTCACAATCTGCGCAAGGTGTTGCACGATAAAGGCTTGAATACCAGCGTCGGCGACGAAGGCGGCTTCGCGCCCAACCTGAAATCGAGCGAGGAAGCGCTGGACATGATCTCAAAGGCCGTCGAGTTGGCCGGCTACAAGCTAGGTGATCAGATCGCCTTTGCGCTCGATGCTGCATGTACCGAGCTTTTCGATGACGCAAAACAAAAGCACAAGACCGGTTATTGCTTCTTCAAGAGTGAGCCCGACAAAGTCATCTCCTCAGATGAGATGATCGACTTCTGGAAGGGCCTGTGCGCGAAATACCCCATCCGCTCAATCGAAGACGGCTTATCCGAAGACGACTGGCCGGCGTGGCAAAAACTCACCGCCGCCCTGGGCGACAAAATTCAACTCGTCGGCGACGACTTGTTTGTCACCAACACGCAGCGACTTGCCCGCGGCATCAAGGAAAAATCGGCCAACAGCATTCTGGTCAAAGTGAATCAGATCGGCACGCTGACGGAAACGCTTGAAGCAATTGAATTGGCCAAACGTAAGAGCTTCACCACCATCATCAGCCATCGCAGCGGCGAAACCGAAGACACTACCATTGCCGACATCGCTGTCGCCACCAACGCCGGCCAAATCAAGACGGGCAGCGCCAGCCGCACCGACCGCGTCGCCAAGTACAACCAATTGCTGCGCATTGAAGAGCAGTTGGGTGCGCACGCGGTTTACGCCGGCAATATTTCGTGACCACGAGTTAATCAGCGCTCATCCGCGGGCCACCAATTGCCGTAGCACGTAGGGCAGAATACCCCCGTGGCGGTAGTAGTCGATTTCTTTGGGTGTGTCGATGCGTGCGATCACCTGGAATGTCTTATCGCCGGCGCGAACGGTCAACTCGCGACCGTTGGTGAATCCACTTGATAAGGCGGCAGCCAGGCCCTCAACAGAATAAACTTCTTCGCCCGTGAGGCCGAGGCTCGCCGCGTTCTGCCCGGGCTTGAACTGCAGTGGTACGACGCCCATGCCCACCAAGTTGCTGCGGTGAATGCGTTCGTAACTTTCGGCGATTACGGCTTGCACTCCCAGAAGACGTACACCCTTGGCTGCCCAGTCGCGGGATGAACCGCTGCCGTATTCCTTGCCGGCAATGACCATCAATGGCACATGGTGGGCTTTGTATTTCATTGCGGCGTCGAAGATGCTCATCGGGTCGCCGTCGGGCAGGTAACGAGTCACTCCGCCCTCGGTGCCGGGTGCCAGTAGGTTTTTCAGACGCACGTTGGCGAATGTGCCGCGGACCATCACATCGTCATTGCCACGGCGCGCACCGAACGAATTGAAATCGCGCGGATGGACACCACGCTCCACCAGGTAGCGCCCCGCCGGCCCGTCCTTTTTTATAGATCCAGCCGGTGAGATGTGATCGGTGGTGATACTGTCGCCAAGTAGCGCCAGCACTCGCGCACCTTGGATGTCGCTCACCGGGGCAGGCGTCATCGTCATGCCATCGAAATATGGCGGATTCTTAACATACGTGGACGTTGCATCCCATGCGAAGCGATCGCCGGTTGGCACGTCGAGTCCATTCCAATGTTCGTCGCCGTGAAACACATTGGCGTAGATCGATTTGTACATGTCGGGTCGAATGCACTTGTTCACGACTGCCTGGACTTCGTCGGCTGTTGGCCAAATGTCCTTCAAAAAGATCGCTTTGCCGCCGGGGGCGACGCCCAGTGGATCGCGGTCCCAATCCACATCCATACGGCCGGCTAATGCGTAAGCCACGACCAGCGGCGGCGAGGCCAGATAGTTGGCCCGCACATCCGGATGCACCCTGCCCTCAAAGTTGCGATTGCCGGATAGCACGGCGGCGACCACAAGACTTTGGTCGGCGATTTGCTGGCTGATCATCTCGCTCAGTGGGCCGGAGTTGCCGATGCAAGTCGTGCAACCAAAACCGACCACATGAAACCGAAGCGCTTCCAGCGATTTCATCAGGCCAGCTTCATTAAGATAAGCCGGCACGACCTGCGAGCCTGGAGCCAGGCTCGCTTTCACCCACGGTTGCGTGGACAAGCCCTTTTCGACAGCCTTCTTAGCGAGCAAGCCGGCTGCAACCAGCACCGACGGGTTGGACGTATTCGTGCAACTCGTGATCGCCGCAATTACGACCGAGCCGTGTTTGACTTTCTCCAGCGGGATCTGCACCTCGGTGGTCGTGGTGCCCGTCAGGTCGAGTGGCTTAGCCTTGGGTTTGCCCGCACTCAACAGCTTCGGTAACGCTTCGGCGAACGACGACTTCACATTCTTGAGCAGCACGCGATCCTGTGGCCGGCTTGGCCCGGCAAGACACGGCTCGACCGTGGCCAGATCAAGCTCCAGGGTATCGGTGAACGCCGGCGCCACTGCGTCCGGAGTGTGAAACATCCCCTGTTCTTTGCAATAGGCCTCGACGAGTGCCACGAGATTGGCCGGGCGGTTGGTCAGTCGCAGATAGTTGATGGTCTCGGCATCGACCGGGAAAAAGCCGCATGTCGCGCCGTATTCCGGTGCCATGTTGGCGATGGTCGCCCGGTCGGCAAGGCTGAGCGCGGAGATCCCCGGCCCGAAGAACTCGACAAACTTGCCGACCACGCCTTTGGATCGCAACATCTGCGTGACGGTGAGAACCAGGTCCGTCGCCGTTGCACCGGCAGGGAGTTTGCCGAACATCTTGAAGCCGACGACCTGCGGGATCAACATCGACACCGGCTGGCCCAGCATCGCCGCCTCGGCTTCAATGCCGCCGACGCCCCAGCCGAGGACGCCGAGGCCGTTGACCATCGTCGTGTGCGAATCGGTGCCGACCAGCGTGTCCGGATACGCTTCATTGTTGTCGTTGACGAATACTACGCGGGCCAGGTATTCCAGATTGACTTGATGGACAATGCCCGTCTCTGGCGGTACCACACGGAAATTGCGCAATGCAGATTGGCCCCAGCGAAGAAATACGTAGCGCTCCTTGTTGCGCTCATACTCCAGAGCGCGGTTCATCTCGAACGATTCCGGCCGCCCGGCGTCATCCACCTGCACCGAGTGATCAATGACCAACTCCACGGGTTGCAGCGGGTTGATCTTCTTAGGATCGCCGCCAAGTTTCTGCATTGCGTCGCGCATGGCGGCGAGGTCAACCACGCATGGTACGCCGGTAAAGTCTTGCAACAACACCCGGCTCGGCGTAAAGGCAATTTCGCGATCGGGTTCCGCAGTCGGGTTCCAGTTCGCCAGTGATTCGATCTCAGCCGCGCGAACGTTGATGCCGTCTTCCGTTCGCAGTAGACATTCCAGCAGCACTTTCAGCGAGTACGGCAATCGCTTGGCATTGGGAAACCTGGTCTCGACCGCCGACAAGCGATGAATGGTGTAAGTCTGATCGGCCACCTTAAGAGTGCCATGGCTGCCGAAAGTGTTTGGCATGGTAACGGGTTCCTGATGAATACGGTTCACCGCTATTTTCGGGATGCGTCCACCGAAAGCAACCGCTGGCCCATGATGGCGTTATCAGCAGTGCCGCCCCGGATTGAACAAGTCTCGCGGATCGAATTGTTGTTTGACCCGATGCATCAACGACAAAGCTGAAGGTTGCTGCCCCCACACGTGCAAATGCGCCTTCCAGGCAGTTTCGCAACGTCGGATGACCGCGTTGCCACCCGATTTCGTCGATATCTCAAGCGTTTCGCGATGCAGTTGCCTGGCCGCCTCGAATTGGCATTCAAGCAGACCGATGCGCAAGATACCGCTCATGGCTGCGGCGTGAAGGCGAGTGCCGCTTCCATTCAGCGTCGAAAGCATTTCCGCGACAACACTCGGTCGGGTTGTTGCCAAAATGGAAAAGTCGCACCCCGCCACAGCGGGTGAATCGACTATTTGGCGTTCAAACGACCCAGGGGCGGCGATGCGCTTGAACGATAGTTGGGTTTCCGCTGCCAGTTCTGCGATTTGCCATTCCACGGCTTCCGCGTTGTCCTCGAACAGGGCGGCAAGAACGAAGTCACCCTGGGGCAACGATGTATCGCTCATTGATCCGGCAGCGTTCGCATTGAACAGATCAACGGCTGCCGGTCGCGTAGCCGAGTTATGTATGTGGTCGAGTGTTGTTGCTAATTGTGCCGCCGCTACGGGTGCGACAATCCAAACCGACACAGGCGGCGTCGGTTGCAACTTCATTGTCACCTGCACGATGACACCTAGTGTGCCCAGCGCTCTGGTGTATAGCTTGGCTAAGTCGTAACCGGCGACGTTCTTCACAACCCGGCCGCCGGCCGAACAGAGTTCGCCATTGTCGTTCACCACCGTGATGCCAATGATGTGGTCGCGGAAGGTGCCGCAGGACAAGCGACGCGGTCCAAAAGCATTGGTGCTGATGGCCCCACCCACGGTGGCACGATCGGCATCGGGCACATCAATAGGAAGACGCTGATTCTGCGCGGCAAGCAGTCGTTGCAAGTCGCCGACCGTCATGCCCGCTTCGACCGTGACCGTCAAATCACGAACGGGATAGTCGACGATTCGTTTCAGGTGAGCCAGGGATAGTGCGACGCCTGGCCTGGAAGGCGGCGTGCCAAATTCCAGCCCGGTGCCGCCGCCAATGGGATAGACGGCTAGTCCCGACGCAATCAACTCACGGACACGGGCGGCGTACGCCGCTACAGTCAATGGCGATTCCACGGGCAGTCGCAAACCATCAAGTACAATTTCCGGCACCATATGTTTGAGCCTATCGGTCCAAGCAAATGTTGGCTGCTGAGCTTTGTGTTGGAGCTTTGATGAAATCTGCAGATCCGCATTGCGGCCTACGTACAGCTATGAAAAAATCAGGCGGCTATTGGGGTATTAGCACTTCGCCGACTTGCGTTTCTTACCGATGGTGCCGCGCTTCTGGATTTTTTTGATGTACTCGGCCGGGTTCGGCACTTTGCATGATGTCCCACCCATGTCCACCGTCACTGTGCCGATGTCAGCCGCCGTCTTGAGCGCGAGTTCCGTCAGCGAAGCCACATAACCGCCGACGGCGATTACGAAGTTGTTCATCACGTAGCGGACAAAATTGGGCTGTTGATGAATGGTCTTACCCACGCGTCCAAGCAATTTCTTCAGCAAGGGCAAATCGAGTTCCGTGTCCTCCTTGATGGAAACTAAACTACTCAAAGTCGCCCAACCGGCGGTCGCAACGTCGGGCTTTTTCGAGTCGATCCACTCCAGCGCCATTTCTTGGCCGTACCGGCTGCCCGCCGCCACCCACGCCACCGTGTACTGGCTGAGCGCCGTGCAACTGGCGTTTTCCACCCAGTGCTTCAAGTCCTTCTTGGTCATCTTGGCGTCATCGGCAATCAGGCCGGCCAAGTACATTGCGTCGTACACACCGGTGTCGTATAGGTCTTTGGCAAGTTGATAGTCATGTTTGATGCGTTTTTGAATCTTCTTCATGAATTCGATTTTGACGCCGAAGTAGGGCTCTTTGACGCCGTGGTTAGCTAACACTTTTTTGTAGCCCGCACTACCTTGAGGCTTCAACTCGGCAAGAATGTCATTAGCGGTCATCAGTAATCTCGTAGTCCTTCCGCAGCCTTGTTTTTCCATTCCGTCGCTTTGGCCGAGTCGTTCTTGGCTGTGTAAAGTTCCGCGAGCCGAGTGGCAAGTGTCGTCGGCGTAATTGGCCTAATTCCGGCGGCCGGGTCGCTAGGCCGGTTGGCGAGATTGGCAAAAGCGGCTAGCAATTGCGCCTCGGCATCCGCGTATTTTTGCTGTCGCAACAGGATGGCACCCAATAGCCCGCGAATCTCGGCCGTCAACCGTTCATCGGGTTCCCTCTTCTCGTTCCATTTCAGGCTTTCTCGCGCCAGCGGTTCGGCACGATCGAGCTGATTCAATCCCAGATAAGCGAACGCCAGTCCGGTCGTGCAGCTTTGTGTCAGGGCGTGATCATTGCCAGGCGCTTTTCGTAAGAGCGGCAGGCAGTCGGAATAAATTGACTCGGCAAGTTCAGGCCGGCCCGACCGCACGTAATAATTGGCCAAGTTGCAACGCATCGCCAGTGTGTTGCGGTGGCTCGGCCCAAACGTGCCAACAGCAGCGTCACTGCATTCCTTATACATGCGTTCAGCCTCGTCGGATCGACCCATCAGGTCATTCAGGCGAGCCAAACTGTTGATGTTTATCAGCGTTTTTTGGTGCGTATTGCCGAGTGTTTTTCGCGCGATGTCTAGATTGCGGCGCATCAATGGTTCCGCCCGCGTGAACTGACCGCGCTGGCGATAAAGCGTCGCCAGATGGTTCATCGTCGTAATTGTGTCGACATGATCTTCGCCCAGCGAATCGCGCTGTGCCGCATAGCAGGACGCCAGCAAAGGCTCAGCCTTGTCGAACATCTTTTGCGCCCGGTAAACCTCACCGAGGTTGCCCTGGCATCGCAGAGTATCCGGGTGAGCGCCACCCAGCACCTTTTCGCGCATTCTCTGACAAGCGATATACAACTCCTCGGAATCGCGATAGCGACCGCGATCTTGATGCAGGCTCGCCAGGTTGTTCATCGAGGTTAGTGTTTCAACGTCTTCCTCGCCCAGCACTTCGCGACGCAGTTCCAGGCAGCGTTGCAGCAGCGGCTCTGCCAAATCGTATTTGCTGCGCTTACGATAAACATCGCCGAGATTGTTCATGCTTTTGAGCGTGAGCGGGCTGTGTTCGCCCATTGTGTTTGTCCGGACTTCGAAGCAAGTAACGTAAAGTGGTTCCGCGTCGGCGTATCTGCCCTGTTGCTTGTACACGGAAGCCAAGTCGCTGGTGACCGAGATTGTCAGCGGATGAATGTCGCCCAGCTTCTCGCGGACATGCTTGATGAGCTTGATGTAAATGGATTCAGCGTCGGCGTATTTGCCGAGATTGTAGTAGACCTGAGCCAAGTTGCCGAGGCTGGCCAGCGTCTCATCCGCATCGGAGCCGAGTAACGCCAAGTAGATGTCCTTGGCCCGTTCCATGTGGGGCTCGGCGGCTTCATAATGTCCCAGCGACATAAACGTATCGCCGATGGTCTGGCGAATGGCGGCCTCGACCATGGGTTTGTCAGCGAATTTCGCCGGTACTTGCGCCGACGCCCGCGTGAGCAGTTCCTCGACAGTGACCTGTTTTTGCCGGGCATTGAACCTGGGTCTGGCCTGTCCGAGCAAGTCGCGATGCAGAAACTCGTTCACGGCCTTCGCAATTTCTTCTGATTCGCGGGCTTGCTTCTCGGCTGCGTGAGCGCGATCGCGCTGTTTCTCCGCTTCCTTGCGCTGTTCGGCCTCCGCATGGGCGGATAATTTCGCGTCACTTTCGGCGCTACGCGCTCGATTTTCCGATTGGATTGATGCGATCATACCCCAAGTCGTGCCGATCACGCCGACCAGAAGCGCCAAGAACACGGTGGCAGCAAACGTCGCCACGCTCCGATGTCGTTGAGCCAGTTTCTTAAGCCGATACAACGGTGACGGTGGCCCGACGCTCACCGGTTCCCCCATCAAATACCGATGCACATCGGCGGCTAATCCATTGGCGGTTTGATAGCGTCGGCCGCGGTCTTTTTCCAAGGCCCGCATCACGATCCAATCGAGATCGCCGCGGAGATCACGGTTCAAGTGTTTGCGATCGGAGTGACGGGCGCTGGCCACGCCATCGGTCGTGGCAAGGTTGGTCCGGAGGCGTAGACTGGGGCGCGCGGGTTCCTCCTCACGGATCACGCGCAACACTTCGTCGCAGCGAAGTTGCCGCTTGCGGAATTCAAACGGCGGGGTTCCCGTCAACAGCTCGTAAAGCAAAACGCCCAACGAATAGACATCGCTGCGGGTATCAACATCGAATGGCTGTGAACCTGCTTGTTCGGGACTCATGTATTCAGGAGTCCCGATCATTGCGCCGATTTCGGTGACGACCGTCGAATCCGTCAATTGCGGATGCAACACTTTTGCCAGGCCAAAGTCGATAACCTTCGGCACTGGTGCACCATCAAGTTCCGAGATCAGGATATTCGTCGGCTTGATGTCGCGGTGAATGATGCCTTTGTGGTGCGCGTGCTGAATCGCGTGACAGACATGTCCAAATAACTCCAGTCGTGCCCGCAAATCCAGCTTGCGGTCATCGCAATAGCGGGTGATCGGTTGATCGCCCGCCAATTCCATTACAAAAAATGGTGGACCGGACGGCGTTGTCCCGGCCTCGTACACTTGGG